>CAJYBN010000116.1 GCA_913064925.1 uncultured Peptococcaceae bacterium | reverse complement strand
CATCAGCACGGTGCGCCCCGGCTGGTTGACCAGTAAACTGAGAAAACTCACAGGTTCATTCCCCTTTCCCGCTTGAGATTTTCCCGGTATTGATCAGTCAACCGCAAATAACCCGCTTCCTGCCCGGATTCCAGAGCCTGCAGCACCCTCAGTTTTTTGTTGCGGACGGCCTGGTACAGCAGCGGCAGGCGCTCGTCCGGATAGGCCTTGGTTTCAATGATTCCCTCGGCGCGGGCCGCGTCGACGATTTCCTTGCCCTTGGTGCTTCTTACGATAAGGGTGTTCCATTGAGGGTCGTACTCGGTGGAACCCACCGAAACATCGGCAAATTCAGATGTCGGGTCGAAACATAGCTGGCAGGTCGGGCGAATAAATGGCCGCACTTCTTCAATGGGTATGTTTGTGGAACCCGATTCTGTGGTTATCGTTAAAAAATCTTGGGGAATGTCCACCTTTAAGATTTTTTGACCGCCCGCCCTCCGGCTGAGCAAATCGTAAATTTCGGTCTCCAGAGACCAGAAACAAAACAACCCGATGATAAACTCGACTTTGTCTTTGGCCGGAAGATAACCGGGCGCATCTTTTAGCCCCTGCATTTTCCTGAGGGCCAGTACCTGGCACGGCCTACCCACCACCGCCAGGCTGTCCATGCCTTCCTTTACGGCCCGGTGCACCGCGGAAAGCGTGGGAGCGGCGCTGTAATGGGACCCGGCGCAGGCCAGCACCTCGCCCCTGCTTGTCGCCACCACCGCCTGGGGCGTTTCCCCGGCGGGACCGCCGGCCAAAACCGCGCCGGACACCCTGCCCTGTTCCAGCAGGTAAGCCGCCAGGGCGCTGACAACGCCACCGTACTGCCCTTTTTCGGCTGCGTCATCCTGCAACGAGCGGGCGAAGAGAATTTCCAGGTGGTTGCCCAAAACATGGTCAACGCGCTCCCGGTTAAACACGCTCCGGTCAATTTGTTCCCAATCCGTGGGCGTCCGGGGACACAACCGGTAGCAATTTCCTTCCTCCAGCCCGCAGGGGTAAACCAGAGCGACGCGCTCACCCACGGCCTTGATATAAGGGCAAAGCTCCGCGCACAAGCCGCACCTGGCGCAAACCCCACTGTCCATGACTTCCTGCTTTAATTCAAGAGATCCCTTTGTTCGGTCCAACGTAATCATGCACCTCCTTGGTATTTAACATTTCTGTAGTATTTCGCACAGGTACTCTCTTGCCGGGTTCTTCCGCCGGGTGAAAAATGGAAAAACACCTGACTACCCCAGGTTCAAGGTAAAGGCGGTATAAGTCCATTACCTTCACCCAGTTTGGCAATGGTCTGGGCACATCTTTTCAGAACGTCAAGCTAAAGCTTTCCCAAGATCGGCCTGGTCAGATACTGAAAAAAGCTTTATGCCTCAGAAGCGGCCTAAAGGTTCCCCTACCGTGGGAACCACGGAAAGTTACGCCTGTGAAGCTGGGCCGGTGAGTCACAATGAAGCAGGAAACCCACGAATTCGCCTGGTCCAGAAAGCTCATGCCTTTCGCGGAGCGAAGGAGAGGGTAGTTCACAAATTTATGCCGTGCTGTTTCAGTTTTTGAATAATGGCGGCAATGGATTCGGCCAGCTTTTCCTCCGGGCAGGTTATCAGCTCCAGCGTTTCCCCGGCCACTCCGACTACCGGCCCGTCGAAGGAGGGGCGCTCCGCACAGTCCACGGGGCAGCCGGACAGGATCAACAGCACGTTCTTGGGGTCCACATGGGATACGAACCGGCAGTCCGGCAGCAGCGATTTCAACTTGTTTAAAACGGCCATGCTATCGATTTGGGGATTGCAGTTGCCGCAAAACTTGACTCCAACCGTTAACGACATTGTGACACCCCAGTAAATAAGTTGACCATGTAATTAAGAAAGGCTAGTTGGCTTGCAAATCAGTTATCTTAAGTGGATAAATCTATCTATCCCGCCAAGGGTTTTACATCGCTTAAACTTTGAATACAAATCTATTCCTTGATTACAACCATGGCATCGGCGACCTTGACTCCCTTTCCTTCCGGGTAAACCACCAGGGGGTTGATGTCCAGTTCCTTAACTTGATCCTTCAATGCCGTGGCCAGAGTAGAAATCTTCATAATCACGCTGGTCAGGGCTTCAATGTCAGCAGGGGGTCTGCCCCGCACTCCTTTCAGCACCTGATATCCCTTGATTTCTTTGATCATGTCCAGGGCATCCCCCCGGCTCAACGGGGCTACCCGGAACGAAACGTCTTTTAACACTTCGACGAAAATACCACCCAGGCCGAACATGATTGTGGGGCCAAACACTGGGTCCTTGGTTACCCCGATGATCACCTCGATTCCCTCCGGCAGCATTTCCTGCACCAGTACGCCGTTAATGCGGGCATCCGGTTTGTAATCACCGGCATTTTGCAGTATGGCTGCGTATGCCTTTCTCACTTCATCTGCCGAAGCCAGGTTAAGAAATACGGCACCTGCCTCGGTTTTATGCGGAATATCGGGCGAATCTACTTTTAGTGCCACCGGGTAACCGATTTGCCGGGCAAGCTCCACAGCTTCATCCGCGGAACCGGCCAGGCCGCCCCGAGTTACCGGAATGCCGAATTTGGCCAACAGGGACTTGGACTCACCCTCGCTCAACGTTCCCTTGCCTTTGATAAGATCCCTGATAGAGTCATAATTTTGTATCGAAATGCTTGGCACCCGGTATTCCTCGCTCTTTCTTTTGCGCAGAAAATCCGCGTAGTCGACCAGGTGGGCCAGCGCCCTGACGGCCTGCGCTGTGTCGAGCAGAACCGGCACGCCGGCTCGGCGCAATTCCCTTACCCCGTCGCCCTCGTCCTGGCCCGGGAAGACCCAGGGGCAAACGACGATGGTTTTATCAGTGGAGCGATAAATATCGATAACCTGGCGGGCGATCTCCACCCCGTAAGGTTCCCGCAAGTCGAAGTTGCCCAGGATGATGTCTATATTATCTTCCTCCAGCAAAGCGTTGAAGCAGGCCACCAACATTTCTGGATTGGTTACATACTGCGATGTTAAATCTATTGGATTTTGAGCGGAGGCAAAAAACGGCAATGCGGCTTTCATTTTGGACCTGGCGCTTTCACTAAGCGGAGATATAATAAGACCAAGTCGTTCGCTCAAATCGGCCAGGGTAACTCCAGCGCCGCCTGACACTGTTAACAAAGCGGTATTCCTTCCTTTAGGTAAACGCCCTGCTAAAATCATAGGCACAAAAGCAATTAATTCCTCCGGCCCGTCGATCCTGATGATTCCCGTTTGCTTGAAAAACGCGTCGTAAATTCTGTCCTCTCCTGCCAGGGAACCAGTGTGGGAAGAGGCGGCTCTGGCTCCCGCCGAACTGCGCCCCACCTTCATGATCATTATCGGCTTTCCGAGCCTGGCGGCTACTTCGGCCACGCGGCGCAATTTTGGGCCGTCCTTGGCTCCTTCCAGGTACCCGCCCAGCACCCTGGTATTGTTATCCTGTGCCATGTACCCCAGAAAATCTGCAAATTCCAAGTCGGCCTCGTTGCCGACGCTGACGAAATAGTTTAGCCCCACTCCGCTGTATAGTGCCTGGGCGTAAATCAACGCGCCGAAGGCGCCGCTTTGGGTAACGAAACCAACCGTTCTGGGATCCACGTCGGGAATGTCGACAATAAAGGCAAAGGAAGCCATCACTCCGTTCCGGGTATTGACCACGCCCAGGCAGTTGGGGCCGCAAAGGCGGAGGCCGGAATTCCTGGCAAGCTCGGTGATCCGGGCCTGGGCCAGGCGGCCTTCCGGGCCGGTTTCAGCGAATCCCGAGCTAAAGATGACGGCGGCCTTGATTCCCTTTTCAACGCATTGTTCCAGGGCGTCATATACACCGGCAGCGGGTACGCTAATAACAGCCAAATCAACCGGGCCAGGAATATCTGCCAGGTGCGGGTAGCATTTAATGCCGAAGATTGAGTCGTATTTTGGATTAACGGGGTAGATTTTACCCTTGTACCCCTTGTTGATCAAAGCATGCAGCGGCCGGCCGCTGGGTTTTCCGGGGTTGTTTGATGCTCCGATTAGGGCAATTGATTTTGGCTCAAAAAAAGGCTTCAACGACTCAAATTCTTTTCCGGCTAAAGACAATATACATGCACCTCCAGAATCTCCTCAAAACAGGTATGATAAGTTTATAGTTATAGTATCTTTAGTATCTTTCCTGCATGTATCTTCAGGTTCATCCTAAAACCAGAGGCCATGCCGGCAAGCTGCAAACCGAATTAATTTAAACAATTTAAACATAGTTCTGTCGTTTAAAAATAATGCTAATAGCATTGCATATTGAATAATTTAATTGCAATTTTTATACCATGATTTACCCGTTCCAGGAAAGGTCAAAATGTTGATCAATTCAGTTTTTTACCAACCATATCTCAACCCAAAATGTTAAGCAAATAAATTATCTCGTTTAAAAAATAAACACATACTTACTTGTTTAATTCATCACAGGCGGTGTAATTGTTGCAACTCCTGTAATCGCAATAATTTTTTTAAAAACACCCGAAACAAAAACCTTTTTGGTATAGAAATTGCTTTAAAAGTTTGTTGCGCTGGGACGGTGGGGACAAAAACAAGCCGGCGCCGGCACCTTCCTAAATGAATACCGGCAACACAAACAATACCGTTGTTCTAAGGAGGTAGTAAAGAATAATTGAGAACTGCAGGGGACCAAAATGTAGTTGCCGAATGGGCGGTTTATCCGCAGGATATTTTTTAGCCGAAATTTGACCGAAAGGAGAATGTAATATGCGTGAAGCCGTAATAGTAAGCGCTGTCAGGACTGCTATAGCCAGGGAGAACGGCGCTCTCAGGGACGTTCCGCCCGAGGCTCTGGCAGCTGTAGTGATGAAAGAAGCAGTGGCCAGGAGCGGTCTGCAGCAACCTGAATTAATTGACGAGGTTATTTTCGGGCACTGCCTTGGAGCACCGGGCTGCCTCGCACGAATGTCCCTCTTAATGGCCGGCCTGCCGATAGAAATCCCGGCTATCACTATTGACCGACAGTGCGGTTCCGGATCTACAGCAGTTAACCTGGCAGCTACTCATATTAGAGCCGGTGTCGGTGACATTTACCTGGCCGGCGGTGCGGAAAGTATGACTCGTCAGCCTTATTTGCTGGAAAAACCAACCTCGGCATTTCAGCGGGTTCCACCGGAGTGGATCAGGCCTCGCCCATTGAGCCCGAAAGAAATCGGCGACCCGCCCATGGGTATTACCGCTGAGAACGTAGCCGAACGTTTTAACGTTCCCAGGGAAGAGCAGGATGAGTTCGGATATTTAAGCCAGGTCAAAGCGGCCAGGGCAATGAGAGAAGGCAGGTTTAAGGAACAGATCGTCCCCGTAGAAATACCCCAGAAAAAGGGCGACCCGGTGGTTTTCATGGTAGACGAACACCCGCGCCCCAACACCACCATAGAAGTGCTGGCCAAGCTTCCCCCGGTCTTTAAAAAGGACGGTACGGTGACCGCGGGAACCTCGTCCGGCATCAACGACGGAGCAGGCGCCCTGCTGATTACTTCCCGGCAAAAGGCAGAGGAACTCGGCTTAAAACCAATGGCTGTAATCCGTGCTTACGGCGCTGCCGGCGTGGATCCTAATATCATGGGTATGGGACCGGTTCCGGCTACCCGCAAGGCTCTGGCTATGGCCGGCATGACTATTGATCAGATGGATGTTATCGAGCTAAATGAGGCCTTTGCCGCGCAGGCCATCGCCTGCTGCCGGGAACTGGGCATCGACTGGCGAGATCAGGAAAAATTCAATCCCAACGGCGGGGCTATCGCTTTAGGCCACCCCATTGCCGCGACTCTGGCCATCTTGATAGTCAAAGCCGTCTATGAACTGCACAGGAGAGAGGGGCGTTACGCTCTTATCACCGCCTGCTGCGGTGGCGGACAAGGTGTGGCCACCATCATTGAAAAATGCTAACTGACGTGCCGAAAGCTTGATATATATTTCCCTAACCCTGCTGGTTATAACTAAAATCCAAAACCCCTTGAACAAGTCAATAACGCCTTTTAAAACTTTTAAAAAAATATAATAATACCGGGCTTTTGGAACAACTCTAAGTGTTTGGATTTTAAATTTAAAGCCGCCCCCAAAGGGGCGGCTTTTTGTGGTTTTAATACCCCCTTTCGTCCAGCATTTTGCTATAATCGTAAAATCCTTTGCCCGTTTTGCGGCCCAACCGGTTTTGAGCCACCATTTCCACCACCGCGGGAGAGGGTTTTAATTCCGGGTTGCCGGTTTCACGGTAATGTTCCATGGCGATTAAAAGCACCAGGTCCAGGCCGATTAAATCCATCTGGTAGAATGGGGCGATTTTATGGCCCAAACCTTCCTTAACTGCGATATCTATGTCTTCATACGATGCAACGCCAGTATCGTAAAGGAACAGGGCTTCCCTATGAACTACCGACAAGATTCGGTTTACCAGAAAACCATGAATTTCCTTGTTCAGCATGATGGGGATTTTGCCCATGCTTCTGCAGACATCCGCAATTGTTTGGGCTGTTTTCTCCGAGGTGTGGGGTCCCTTGACTACTTCTACCGGCTGCATAGCCAGCGGGGGCACAAAGAAATGCATATTGCAAATTTTCTCCGGCCTGCCGGTGGCGTCGGCCAGTCTGGAGCTGACGATAAAAGAGCTATTGGTAACCAGTAATGCGTGCGGCGGGCAGATTTTATCCAGGCGGGCGAACATCTGCCGCTTTAGCTCCAGTACTTCCGGGATAACCTCGATTACCAGGTCGGCATCCTTTGCCGCCTCCTCAAGGTCGGTGGTTAAAGAAAGGTTTTCCCTGCCCGCCCGGGCCGTTTCTTCGGTCATCTTACCCTTGGCAACCCGGTCGGGTAAGTATTTGTCCATAAACTGTCTGGCTCTGTCCAAGGCTTTTTCATTGATGTCGTTACAGGCTACCTTGTACCCGGCCAGCGCCGCACAGAGGGCGATTTGGTGGCCCATAGTACCGGCGCCCACCACGCAAACCTTGTTTATTCCCTCAACCTTCATTGATTATCAACCCCTTCAATTCTTATATCCCCCATATAAATATTTATTTAAATATTGAGCCGCATTGATTTTTAATTTTCCCAAGCACTCCTGGGCCATACGTGAAATAAATCCTCCTTTGTCGAGGGATATATGTAAACAATGCTTGAATGCAATACTTGTACCTGATGGTGGAAATGCGCTCTAAATTATATAGAACATTGAATTACATTAATTTTTGAAGGTTATTGCGGTCATAAAATTTAAAACGTTCCAACCGGGAGTCCACTTTTTCAACAATGATGTTAATTAAGTTAACAAGTAAAGTCTTTCTTTTTTTAACATTCATACTGTTTTATTATGGAATAACATTTGCTACTTTTTCCTGCATGCAATAAAGGAGGTGATGAAATGCCCGGAAGATTCGCGGGTAAGGTGGCGATGGTTACTGGAGCCGGGTCCGGCATCGGCAGGGGCATCGCCCTGGGATTTGCCAGGGAAGGAGCGGCGGTGGCAGTCAACGATATTAACCCGTCTAGCGCAGAACAGGTTGTGGAGGAAATTATCAATTTAGGCGGCGAGGCTATGGCTATAGTAGCTGACGTAACCAACAGCGAGCAGGTACAGAATATGGTACAAAGCATACTTAACCGGTTCGGCCACATCGACATCCTGGTGAACAACGCCGGAACGGGCGTTAACAAGCTGGTAATCGAGACGGAGGAGCAGGACTGGGACCTGGTAATGTCGGTCAACGCCAAAGGTGTATTCCTTTGTTCCCGGGCGGTGGCCAGGGAAATGATCCGGCTGCAAACACGCGGTAAAATTATCAATATATCTTCCCAGGCCGGAAAAACCGGGGCGCTTTACCAGGGAGCTTACTGCGCGTCAAAGGCCGCGGTGCTTCTTTTCACCCAGGTTCTAGCGTTGGAACTGGCGCGTTTTGGCATCAATGTCAACGCTGTTTGTCCCGGGGTGGTGGATACGCCGCTACTGGACGCTTTATGTGAAGACCTGGCCAGGCGGAGCAAAAAGTCCGTGGAGGATGTAAAAAAAGCGCTGCTCCGCAGGGTTCCGCTGGGTAGGATGGAAACCCCGGAGGACGTGGCTAAAGTAGTCCTGTTTTTGGCCTCGGAAGATGCCGGGTACATGACCGGCCAGGCTATAAATGTTACCGGGGGGATGGAAAGGCACTAATAGCGTTAATTTTCAAAGCTCCCCGGTTAAGGGGAGCTTTGAAAATATTTGAAAATAATTTTACGCTAAATTCTATATAACCCCAGATCAAAACCTTCCTCCGCCTTATAACGGTTAAAAATATAGTGGCGGTACTTGACGTACTGGTTATAGTCGCACGCTACACCCAATTCATGCATGGCCTTTTCAAACTCCCTGAGGTCCGGCGGGCAGCCTTTGATGGCGATGGCATTTTTGATGTTTGGATTGTCTTTGTTTAACTTGTAGGGGCACATACCGAACAGAACCGTGTGATCAAAACCCGGGGAGGCCGTTTGCACTTTACCGCTGATCACCTCGATGTTAGGGAATGGCTCTCCCTTGAACGCCGACATAAGCATGATCAGTAAAGGATTAAACAGCATGGAGCAGCCTGTGCACATGGTATTGTCGTATTTGCGCACGGCTAGCCCGGTAATGCCGCGCTTTGCAAATCCCACGGGGCCGGTGTTGTCCTCGGTCCATTCCCAGTCGTAATCCAGGAACCTGGCGTTTTTCTCTACATCTTCTCCCTGCAC
>CAJYBN010000115.1 GCA_913064925.1 uncultured Peptococcaceae bacterium | reverse complement strand
CGTGTGCTCTTCCGATCTACTACGATAGGAGGACACGGGTTGGGACCCGCAGCCTTCACGGTGTCCAGAACAAATTTTTTCACTCCTTCTACTCCTTCTGCGGGTTTAAGCATCTTCAGCGCGCTCATGTTCTCGCTGCCGCCCCCTTTGGGCGCTACGGTAATTTTCATTTTATCTCCGGGGACCAACTTGATATGAATTACCGCAGGCGTGTTATCGCCGGTATTCACGCGCTCAAGCGGGTGACCTACTATGGACTTTCGCAGGTAACCCTCGGTATACCCCCGGCGCACACCTTCATTAACAGCGTCTTCCAGGCTGCCGCCTTCTATATGCACATCCTGTCCTATCTCCACGAATACCACGGTAAAACCTGTGTCCTGGCACATAGGAACTTGTTCCGCACGCGCAATCTCCGCGTTCTCGATCAGCTGCTGAATTATTTCCTTACCGGTAAGGGAAATTTCTTGCTCGTATGCTTTCTTGAAAGCATCTATAACGTCCTGTCCAAGATTATAATTGGCATCCTGACACAAAGCGGCCACCGCGCTGGTGATGTCTCGCACGTTAATTGTTCTAATGGTCATCCCCTCCCCGTCATAAATAGACCTTACCGGTTAAATTTTTATAAGTTGCAATATATGTGCCAACAATAAGGCGCACCGCGGAAAGCCAAATTATTTCGCTCAACTTGCAATGGCTAAGTGCATTTTTAAAAAATACAATACCATGGGCTGCAAGCAATAAATTTTTATTTTTTAGAATAGGAGCGGTAAAAAAAGAGCATTATTATTAAGAATTAAATATACCTCTAATTTTTTTAACTCTTTCTAAATGCTCGAATCTTCAGATTTTACCTTTTTAAGCTTGTTATAAAGGGTAGCCAGGGAAATATTCAACGCCTGCGCTGCCCGCCTTTTACCTTCCACAGTGCTGCCGTATTTGGATAAAGCCTTTTTTATCATTATCTGTTCCATTTTATCAATGGGCAGCAAATCAATATCCCTCTCCGGTACCGTTTTGAACTGGCTAACGTGCTGAACAAAATTGTTTTTGGTGAGTATCTCCCCGTCCACGGTTACCATGACTCTCTCTACAACATTTTCCAACTCCCTGACATTCCCAGGCCAGTCGTAACTATACAAAACTTCTTCGGCATCCCGGGAAAGGCCTTTAACCTTTTTGCCCAGTTTTCGGTTTAATTTGACAATCAAATTATTGACCAATATGGGTAGGTCCTCTTTGCGCACCCGCAACGGCGGAACGGTTATTTCTACGACATTAAGCCGGTAATAAAGATCCTCCCGGAACCTGCCCTGTCTAATAAGTTCCCGCAGGTTCCTGTTGGTGGCCGCTATTACACGCACGTCAACGCGTATGGTCTGGTTGCCCCCCACCCTTTCAAACTCCATTTCCTGTAGTACCCGCAACAACTTACCCTGCAGGTTCAAATTCATGTCCCCGATTTCGTCCAGAAATATTGTTCCCCCATGAGCCAACTCAAATTTGCCAATTTTGGACTTTACGGCTCCGGTAAAAGCGCCCTTGGCATAGCCGAAGAACTCGCTTTCCAGCAGGTTCTCCGGTATAGCGGCGCAATTGACCTTGATGAATGGTTTTTCGCGGCGGGGTGAGGCAAAGTGGATGGCGTGGGCAAACAACTCTTTTCCGGTGCCGCTTTCTCCCAGCAGCAAAACGGTGGAATTGCTGCGGGCAGCCTTTTCCGCCACCTGGATAGCTTTTTTCAACTCCGCACTGTTGCCCAGTATATCGGCAAACGTATATTTGCACGTGGTAACTTGGCCGAATTTATCGGACAAATTCTCGATCATGGTGGTACGCTGGCGTAATTCATCCATCAGCCTCATCACGTCGGTGAAGTGTTGGAAAACCACCACTGCCCCTTCCACGCTGCCGTCCACCGTGATCAAAGAGGCGTTGCTGATAACCTCGGCGTTGCTGCCCCCCACCCTGGTCCGGTGACCAAACACGTTTTTTCCCTGGCGTAGCGCCATGGCCAAAGCTCCGTCCGGTGAAACCTCCAGAACGTTTTTCCCGATCCTGTCTTCCGGCGGAATGCCCGTGATGCGGGTAAAAGCCGGGTTAACGTATTTGATAACGCCCGATTTGTCGGCCACCTCCACAGCTTCCTGGACGGAATTAAGTATGGCCGACAATTCCCCCTGAATTCTTTTTATCTTTAACAATTCCTGTTTTTCTTTGAACAACCTGACCATTAAATTGACGGCCCTGGTTTCAATCACAGAAACGTTTCCCCTGACTTTTTTCAGCTTTTCCTCTACCTCGCGGTCCTTTACGGTATTTATAACCACGTCCAAACTCTCTATATCGAAAATAGCATTCAAGTCATAAAAAACTTTAATACCTTCATAGCTGGCCGGATAGTTCCCGGCCGGCCCCTGAGCAGGGTTAAAAAAGCAAGCGATTTCAATACCTTCTAAGTCTTTGAGTAAATTATACACCGATAATCCATCAGCACCGAAGCCGATAATGGCCACTTTAATTGTTTGCATCAATGAATCACCTTGTCTCGCCGTTATATGCTATAGATTTATTTAATATTTCTGCGCATAATTTGGATTCCCTTCTAAAAAATAAAATTTAACTTTTTGCCGAACAAATGTTTACTAAAAAAATATTTATGTTATAATTTAAAATATAATTAGGAAAGGTTGTGCTACTGTGAAAGGAAATCTAAGCCAGCGGGAAATAGAAATCCTCAGGTTTATCAAACACAATATCCAAACCAAGGGTTACCCGCCGTCGGTAAGGGAAATTGGTGAAGCCGTGGGCCTTAAGTCCAGTTCCACGGTGCACAGCTACCTGCGCAAGCTGGAAGAAAAGAAGCTGTTGAGGAGAGATCCCTCTAAGCCCCGGGCCATGGAGATATTGGATGAAAGCGGCACCGAAGAATTCAAAGAAATGATCATGGTGCCGGTGCTGGGCCAGGTGGCCGCAGGCGTTCCCCTGCTGGCGGTGGAAAACCGCGAAGACGTGTTCCCCCTGCCCGTGGACTTCGCCGGCCGCGGCGAATTCTTCATGCTGCACGTGAAGGGCGATAGCATGGTGGAAGCGGGTATCCTCGAGGGCGACATGGTGCTGGTCAGGCACCAACCCACGGTAGACAACGGTGACATTGCCGTGGCCATGATCGATAACGAAGCTACCATCAAAAGATTTTACAAGGAGCACGATTATATCAGGCTGCAGCCTGAAAACTACCGCCTGTCGCCCATCATCGTCAAGGATGTGGAAATTCTCGGCAAAGTAGTAGGCTTAATCAGGAAATTTTAAAAACTCCTTGTTACCATGTGGTAACAAGGAGTTTTTCACCATAGGACAAAGCTCGTCCTGTAGCTTTAAGTGGTAGATTGTAACAAGTCAACAAAGGCATTGGAAGCATAGTTGGCAATTCCCGAAGGATAACGGGCCAGATACAACTTCCTGACCATGTTAACACCCAGCAGCCTGACCTCGCCAACGGCGCCGGTATTGATGGCATCCGCGGCGGCCCAACGGGAAACGAAGCCGATGCCCACGCCCGCTTGGACGGCGCTAATTACCGCCCTGGTACTGCCCAGTTCCATTTCCACGTTGAGGCTGTCCGGCGTCAACCCGTGCTTTTCCAAGATACTTAAAATCGACCGGCGAGTGCCTGAACCCTCTTCCCGCAGCACGCACTTTTCCCCGGCCATCTCGCCTATTTCCACAGACTTACCAGCCCAGCGATGCCGGGGCGGCACAATGATGACAAGTTCATCGTCCAGCCAGGGAACAAATTCCAAGTTTTCCGCTTCACCGGCACTGCCTACCACCCCCAGGTCAATCTCCCTTTCCTGTAACCACCGGAGAACATCCCCGCTGCCCGCGATGCGCAACTTGACCCGCACCCCGGGGTACTTTTGGTGAAACCGTCCCAGGTAGTAAGGCAAAAGATACTCGCCCGGGATGGTACTGGCGCCGACGACCAGCTGCCCGGTTTGCAGCCCGCGCAGCGCATCCAAGCCGGCCTTTATTTTTTGGTAATGCCCCAGCAGTTGCTTGGCTTCCGGGTAAAGCAGCCGGCCCGCTTCCGTTAGGGTAACTTTTTTTTCGTTGCGCCGGAAAAGAGTTACCTGCAGGTCTTCCTCCAACGCTTTAATTTGAAAACTTATGGCAGGCTGGCTCATATAAAGATGCCTAGCGGCTCCGGTAAAACTTTGCAATTCGGCTACCCAGACAAATGCCTCCAATTGTTTAAAGTTCATCGGCCATCACCGCACCTGCAAAACTTCCCGGGCTGCTTCCACCAGCCCGATTTTAGTATGGTTAAGGGAAAGCCCCCCCTGGAAATATGCCACGTATGGTTCACGTAGTGGCGCATCGGCGGTAAATTCCAGGGAGGCGCCCTGCACGAAAGTTCCCGCCGCCATGATAACGGGATGGCCGTAACCCGGCAATGGCGAAGGCACCGGCGTAACATGACTGTCTACTGGCGACGCCTTTTGCACACCCCGGCAAAAAGCCTGCAGACGTTCAGCCGAACCCAGTACAACCGCCTGTATAATGTCAGTGCGGAGGGCGTCCGGGGCGGGAAAAACCTCAAAGCCCAATTCCCTAAACAGCAGCGCGCCCCAAATGGCGCCGCGCACAGCCTCCATAACCATATGGGGCGCCAGGTAAAGGCCCTGGAAAAATAATCGCTGCCAGCATAAAGTGGGCCCGACGCCGGCACCGATCCCCGGTGCGGTCAACCTGTCGGCAGCCAGTTTCACCAGGTTTTTCCTTCCCGCCACGTATCCCCCTGTAGGCGCCAATCCGCCGCCGGGATTTTTGATCAGCGAACCCGCAACAATGTCAGCGCCGATTTCCGTGGGTTCGGAAGCCTCCACAAACTCACCGTAGCAGTTGTCCACAAAAATAATTGCTTCCGGTCGCCTTTCCTTGATAAACCGGCATAACCTGGCCATACCAGTCAAGTCGAGGGAAGGCCTGGTGCTGTAACCGCATGACCGCTGCAAAAGCACCATTTTAACTGGCTGCTGTAGGGCTTTTTCAATGTTCGCCCAGTCAAATTCACCGTTCGGCAGCAAGTCCACCTGCTGGTACCGGACGCCCATACCCAGCAGGGAACCCTCCCCGCCTTCCCGCATGCCGATCACTTTTTCCAAAGTGTCATACGGCCTGCCTTGTACGGACAGCAGCACATCACCGGGTTTAAGAATCCCGTACAGGCAAAGGGCTATGGCGTGGGTGCCGCAAGTAATTTGCCCCCGTACCAGAGCGGCCTCCGTACCGAATACGCGGGCATATACCTGGTCCAAGGCATCCCTGCCGTCATCGTCATAACCGTAGCCGGTGGAGCCCTGGAGATGGTGCGAACTGACCCTTACTTCCCGAAAAGCTTCCAGCACCTTGCGGTGGTTTGCCGTTTCTACCTGTGTATACCGGCGGTATATTTTTTCCGCCGCCAAATCAATCGTGGTTATTACAGATTCCAAGTCACTCAAGGCAACTGCCGCCACCCTCAAACGCTAATTGATACTTATGCTGCTGTGGGCGCCCTTGATGTCTTCCCTGGTAATAATCATCAGGTCTTCCCTGGTTGTACGAGGCATACCGACCAGCCGTACGGCCTGTAAGCGCATGGCCCGCTCGATAAGATTGCGCACCAGCCTGGCATTGCCGTTGTGCTGGTGCAGTCTGGACATGGTTTGAATTATCAGCCTTAACTCATCTCTGGCCCCGGTAGATAGTTTATATTGTCTTTGTTCCAGCATCATATCGGCAATGGCCAATAATTCGTCCGTTGAATAGTCCGGGAATTCAATATGTATGGGAAACCTGGAACGCAAGCCGGGGTTTGTTTCCATAAACCTGTCCATCTCGTCTCTGTACCCTGCTAAAATGATTATCAAGTTGTCCTTGTGATCCTCCATGCCCTTTACAATGGTATCAATGGCTTCTTTACCGAAGTCCCTTTCCCCGCCCCTGGCCAAAGAGTAGGCTTCGTCAATGAACAGGATGCCGCCCAGAGACTTTTTTATTTGTTCCCTGGTTTTTTGTGCGGTATGTCCTATATATTCTCCCACCAGGTCGGCCCGCTCCACTTCAAGCAAGTGTCCTTTAGGTAAAATACCCGCTTCCCGGAAAAGCCTGCCCAGTATCCTCGCCACTGTGGTTTTACCCGTGCCCGGGTTTCCCTTGAAAATCATATGCAATACCTGGGATTCGGCACGGAGCCTTTCCTGCAAGCGCCTCTTTTGTATCTCCATGTAAGCGCAAATCTCGTTGATATGTTTTTTAACGTTATACAAACCTACCAGGGAATCAAGTTCCCGCTTAATCTCATTGATGTTTTTCCCGTTGCCGTTGCTCCCGGAGCCCGGCTTGTCAGTAACGTGCCTGGCTTTGTTAATCCCGGCGGGGACGCGGTAGTTAACCGTCCTTTTGGTCCCAGTTGCATGCCACATTTTAATTCTTACCAAGATATCATCACCTCACCGGGCGTATCTATATAAAATATTTATGCACCCGGTTCGGTTAAACTGACCCAAAAAAGAAACTCTCAGCCGAAGGGACCTGGAGCGCAATAAAATCTGCTCCACCGCCAGTTACCCAGTTCCGGTTTACAGCCTGCAATCTGGCCCTTTACTGAGCTCTAGCTGGTTTTAGACTCCGAAAAAGTGGTATTTACCGGCTTTATGGGGCTAACGGTAGAAATGGCATGTTTGTAAACCATCATTTGTTTTCCGTCGCTCTCCATGATCACGGTGAAATTATCAAAGCCCTTGATCATCCCTTTTAACTGAAAACCATTAACTAAAAAGATGGTTACCGGAATATTGTCTTTTCTCACCTGATTGAGAAATGCATCCTGCAAATTTATTTGGGGTTTTGACATGTTATTCCCTCCGTTGGCATTATTTTTCTTTATTTATTTTGCCTGGAAAATACTTTGCTGTAAACGAGGCTGTTACACTTAATATGTAATCTATAGCATTATGTTTCTCCATATCTATCCACTTGATACTACTATATCGCTTAAACCAAGTCAACTGCCGCTTGGCAAAACGTCTCGTGTTTCTTTTCAAAATAGCTATCGCTTCGTCCAAACTGTACTTACCCTGTAAAAAACCGGCAATTTCTTTGTAGCCTAAACCTTGCATGGAAACCAGTCCGGTATGATAGCCGGCGTTCATCAGCCGCTTGACTTCCTCCACCAAACCCTCTTCAATCATTTTGTCAACCCGTTCTTCAATCCTCCGATACAATAGTTCTCTCTTATAATATAAACCAAAAAAAAGGGTGTCGTAACAATGGTATTTTTCTTTGTTTTTTTTTCGCAGCAGAGCGCCCGCCCTGCCGGTTTGCTGGTATATTTCCAAGGCACGGATAATCCTTTTCAAATCATTGACATGAATGCGCTCGGCTGCCTCCGGGTCCACCCGCCTTAATCGCTCATGAACGGCAGCGTTGCCCTTTTCTTCGGCTTCACGCTGGAGAAATTTCCGCAGTTCCTTGTCTGCCCCGGCAAAGCTGAAATCATAGTTGTATATTACAGCATCGATAAAAAAACCTGTGCCGCCTGCCAGTATGGGCAATTTGCCGCGCTCGTAAATATCTTTGATAGCCTGCCTGGCCAGTTTTTGAAACATGGCTGCGGAAAACTCTTCTTCAGGCTCAACAATATCCACCAGATGGTGTGGAATACCCTCTCTCTCAGCAGCGCAGGGCTTGGCAGTACCAATATCCATATAACGGTAAATCTGCATGGAGTCCGCCGAAACTACTTCTCCGTCCAGGTGCTTGGCCAGCCTGACGGCTACCGCGGTTTTGCCCGCTGCCGTGGGCCCGGCGATGATCACCAACGGTATTTTTTTTCCCGCTTCCATACCCGCCCCCGTCATACCCCCTTTTGCATGATCCCGTAAGCGACGGCGGAATTTTTTCCCCCCGTTAACAATTGAAAACCAAGCCTTTTTAACTCATTGCCCGCTCTGTTTTCCTTTACCACCACCCGCCGCCTGGCCACCCGCAGCGCCAAGCGGATGACTTTGGGCGTCAACGGGCGGTCGTCGGCCAGCATGCGAAAAGCATTGATACTGCAGGATTTCATGCGCGGCACCCTAAACATAGGGTCGAAGTAAACCACGTCATAACTATTTTCCGGCAGCCCAGCCAAAATCTCGTAGTGGTCAGCGTTGTTGATTACTATCCGCCGCATGGCTTCAATTACTTCCCTGCGCGCGTCCTTGTATAACTGCATACCCATGCGCACCAACAGAGCCAAGACTACCGACGACTCCAGCCCCACCACCCGGCCCGTTTTCCCCACGAAATAGCTGGCCACAATGGCATCAGTGCCCAGCCCCAAAGTACAGTCCAACACCTCATGCCCAGGTTTGAGCGCCATGGCATCGATCATCTGATCAGTCTTACCTCTTTTAATTTCCTTTATACGCAGGCCTGCCAAACCGGGGTGAAAAAAAAATTCTTTTTCCCCCATTATGCATGTAACTTTGTCCGCCTTAACCACTATAACCGCGCGGGCGTTCCATTCCGCCGCCAAGCCGCTGATGCTTTTTTTCCCCCTCTCCACCAGCGGCAGTCCGGTTTGTTCACTAATACGGGCGGCAAGTTCGACCTGCTCTGCGCCGGCCCGCAATGAAGTGGTTACTATGCACGGTAGCAAGTATACGCCCACTTAGCGGTCCCCCCGTCAGGTTCGTTTAAACATTGTTTCTATAGCGCGGCTGGAAAGATCGGAAGAGCACACGTCTGAACTCCAGTCACCCTTCAATCTCGTATGC
>CAJYBN010000114.1 GCA_913064925.1 uncultured Peptococcaceae bacterium | reverse complement strand
CCCACCCCCCGCACAAACAACTCGGTATGTTCGAACACCGGGGTGCGGATCTCCCGGTAGCCGTAAGTCCGCGCCACCTTGGCGGCCGTTTCTTCCATGAAGTGCCATTTTTCCACCTGCCCCGGCAAAATGTCAGCCGTCCCCCGCGGCCGAGTGGTCAGCATTGAACGGACCCCCTTTTTGTACAACAGAAAACTCCCGTTTCCTGACAGCCGGAACGGGAGGGCAGACATAACGTCACGTTGCCTGCATGCAATACCTGAACCCAATTTTATGTAATATCGCGCATTTTGTCAACCTGCGGCCGTAAAACGCCGCCGCGTTTGTTGATTGACAGCCACCCGGATGTTATAACGGGTTGATAAATACCGGTACCCGTTCCCGCAGGCTGGCTGCTGCAGCGCAACGCGCGGGGGTACGAAAGGAAACAAACGGGAGGCGGAAAATTTGTCTATCAATATGGATTTAATACGCCGGATCAATTACCTGGCCCGCAAGCAGCGTTACGAAGGCTTGACGGAGCAAGAAAGGGAGCAACAGCAAAGGCTGCGCAGGCAATACCGGACGATATCAGGCAACAAATCACCGAAATACTGGAAAACGCCGGCTATGCCAAAAAGCACGACACCCGCTGCGGGTGCCGCGCGCAGTTCCCAGGCCAGTGTACCGGACCACCGGTGCCCTTCCGCCAGTACAACGCAGGCCTTGATGATCTCGCCCCTGACCTTGTCCGGCTTGCCTGCCGAAGTTGGTGTACCGCCTACACTTATGCACCTATAAAAAGGGGTTGAATTTTTTCTCTGCGCCGATGGTGGACGCCGGGCCGTGCCCCGGGTATACCTTGGTTTCGTCGGGAAAGCTCAGCAGTTTAGTCTTAATGGAGTTAATTAACACCGTATGACTGCCGCCTGGGAAGTCGGAACGCCCCACTGAGCCGGCAAAAAGGGTATCGCCGGTTATTAAATCGTTCCCAACTTTGAGGCATATGCTGCCGGGGGTGTGCCCGGGGGTGTGAATAACCTCCAGGGTGACGTTGCCCACCTGGATTTTGTCGCCGTCCTGCAGCAGGCGGTCCGCGGCCTTGAATTTCAACATGGACCCCATGAACAAGGACAGGTTTTGCGCCGGGCTGGTGAGCATGCCTGCATCTTCCTTATGAATTAACACCTCGGCGCCGGTGGCCTGATGCACTTCGTTCAACGAGCCCACGTGGTCAATGTGCCCGTGCGTGAGGATGATGTACCGGCATTTCAACCCGTGGTTTTCCAGCCGGCTGAGTATGCGCCTGCCCTCGGCGCCGGGGTCCACCACGGCCCCGATGCCGGTTTCCTCGCAGCCGATAATGTAACAGTTGGCATCCATGGGGCCTACCCCGAATCCTTCAAATACCAATTGGATCCCTCCTGACTATTTGTTTAAAACAGTTTTTTGCTATCCAGCAATATGGTGACTGGCCCGTCGTTGATGATTTCCACGGACATGTGGCTTTGAAAAAACCCCGTCACAACCTGGAGTCCCAGGGATCTGATCTTATCAATAAACACCTCGTACAACCGCACGGCCCGGTCCGGGGGCGCTGCGTCTCCAAAGCTGGGGCGCCTCCCCCGGCGGCAGTCACCGTACAGGGTAAACTGCGAAACCACCAGCACTTGCCCGCCCGTGTCCAGCACGGACAGGTTCATTTTTCCGTTGTTATCTTCAAATATGCGCAGGTTGGCCACTTTGTCCGCCAAATATGCAGCGTCCGCTTCGTCGTCCCGGCTGCCCACGCCCAGCAGCACCACCAGCCCCGGTCCTATGGCCCGCTTTTGCTCGCCAGGCGCGCTGACGGCGCCGGCGGAAACCCTTTGCACAACCGCCCGCAATTTAAATCATCCTTTTTTGTTTTTTATGGATCATGCCGGTCCTGTGTACGCTGTAAACGTCCTTGACCCTGTTAAACCTCTGCAGTATATAATCCAGCTGTTCCATGCTTTTCATTTCCAGTACCATTTCCACGACGGCAGTGTTGTCCTTGCGCCCCCGGGCGTTGACCCAGTTGGCGCTCATTTTAAGTTCAGTCAAAATGGACATGATGTCGTTAAGCAGCCCCGGCCTGTCAGCGGCCTCAATTTCCAGGCGCACATGGAAAGGTGAGTGAAAATCCTTGTCCCAGGCCACTTCCACCAGGCGATCGGGGTCGTTCAGCAGCGCGGCCACGTTGTGGCAGTCTTCCCGGTGGATGGAAACCCCCCGGCCGCGGGTCACGTAGCCCACGATGTTATCGCCCGGAACCGGGTTGCAGCAATGCGCCAGCCTGATCAGCAAGTTATCGACGCCCCGCACCCGGATGCCCTGGGTGGGTTTGCCCCAGGAAGGCGCGGGACGGGTTTCTTGCTGGAGCATAGCCTGTATTTTTTCGTCGGCGTCTTCCCTGGCTTCCTCCCGGGCCATTTCCTCCCGCAGTTTGTTGACCAGGCCGGAGGCAGAAAAAGTACCGTCGCCTATGGCGGCGTAAACGTCTTCCAACCCGGCCAGGTTCATCTTGCGCCCGTACTCAAGCAGCTTTTCGCTTTTTACCGCTTCGGGCTCGAGCCCCTGCTTTTTTATTTCCCGTTCCAGCAGTTCCCGACCCCTGGCTATATTTTCTTCCCTTTGTTCCTTCTTAAACCACTGCCTGATCTTGGTCTTAGCTTGTGAAGTCTTGACTATTTTCAACCAATCCCGGCTAGGGCCGTGGCTTTGCTTGGAAGTGAGAATTTCAACAATGTCGCCGTTTTGTAAGGTGTAGTCCAGGGGCACGATTTTGTTGTTGACCTTGGCGCCCACGCAGCTGTGCCCCACCTGGGTGTGCACCCGGTAAGCGAAATCGAGGGGCGTGGAGCCGGCCGGCAGTTCCATGACGTCCCCGCGCGGGGTAAACACAAACACCACGTCGGTAAAAAGGTCGATTTTCAGGCTCTCCATGAACTCCCTGGCGTCCCTGAGCTCTTTTTGCCAATCCAGGATCTGCCTCAGCCAGCCCAGCTTGCGGTCGAAGTCGCCGGTCTCGCCGCCCTCCTTATAGCGCCAGTGGGCGGCGATGCCGTATTCAGCGGTGCGGTGCATATCCCAGGTTCTGATTTGAATTTCCAACGGGTCCCCTTGAGGCCCCACCACCGTAGTGTGCAGCGACTGGTACATATTTGATTTGGGCATAGCAATGTAATCTTTAAACCGGCCTGGAATGGGCACCCACAGGGCATGCACCGTGCCCAGGACGGCATAACAGTCACGTACCGTATCCACCAGCACCCGAATGGCCATCACATCGAATATTTGGTTAAAATCCAGCTGCTGCTGCTGCATTTTTTGGAATATGCTGTACAGGTGTTTGGGGCGGCCCTGAATCTCGGCCTTGATGTTGACTTCATCCAGCTTTTCACGCAAAATGAGGATGGCGTTGTGAATATATTCCTCCCTTTTATCCCGCGTGCGGGCCACCAATTCAGCCAGTTCGTGATAATTTTCGGGGTCGCTGAACCGAAAGGCGAGGTCTTCCAGCTCCCACTTTAACCGGTAAATGCCCAGGCGGTGGGCCAGCGGGGCGTATATCTCCAATGTTTCCCGGGCAATTTCCCGCTGTTTTCTTTCCTGGTGGTGGTGCAGGGTGCGCATGTTATGGAGCCTGTCTGCCAGCTTAATCAGCACCACCCGGATGTCCTTGGCCATGGCAAAAAACATTTTGCGCAGGTTTTCCACCTGGCGCTCCTCTTTGGACCTGTATTCCAACCGGCTCAGCTTGGTTACCCCATCCACCAGCTGGGATATTTCCCGCCCGAAATTCTTTTCCAGGTCCGCCAGGGTGACCCCGGTGTCTTCCACGGTATCGTGCAGCAGCCCGGCCACCAGCGTGTCCGAATCCATCCCCAGGTCGGCCAGTATGTCAGCTATGGCCAGGGGGTGGATAATATAAGGCTCACCCGAAATCCGCTTTTGCCCGGCGTGCGCGCGGCAGGCAAAGGCATAAGCCTGTTTAAGTACCTCCAAGTCGGCCAGTGGGTTGTAGCTTATTACCTTTTGGATAATTTTATCCAAGGACATCGGTTTCGCCCCGTTCATTTACGCGCTCCATTCATCCAGTGCAGTATCTGGGATTTAACCTCTTGCCCCCAGGTAAAAGTCGGTGACCAGGCCAGGTCTTTTTTTTCGCTCCGACCGGATAGAAATTTATATTTTAGCATACTTCCTTCCCAAGAATAATGCAATAAACCCAGGTCCGCAAAAACAGCTGCGGCCACCGCCAGCGACACCAGGGTCAAGGGTCCGCGCAGGTCGCGGTTTACCCGCTCCAGCAAGGCGGCGGCACGGCAGCCGCCCGCTCCGCTTGGGGCCGCGGAGCGCAGCAGGGTGTAGTAGCGGGCCAGCACATCCCTTTCCGGCGCCACGTCGTCCAGGTGCCCCAACACATCCTGCCGCTCCCGCTCCGTGTACCACACCTCAACCTCTCCGGCTACCCGCTGCAGCCTCTGCCAATCCGCCGCGGTGACAGGCGGCCAGGCCAAAGCCACCCGGTCAAACAGCGCAGCGGGCGAAGGCTCTTCCGGCAGGCAGGAAATAGTGGCTACCACCAGTTTAACGGCACCGTTATTAATATTATGCACATCTTCCCTGACGCGGTCCGCTGGCATGAAGCCATGCCAGTAACGGACCCGGCCGGCGAAATACGGGTTGTAATCGCTGATATAGCGGGCCAACTGCAGGGTGTGACGGGAGCAGTTTACCAGCAGCAGCGTGCAGCTCCGGGACGGCGTCAGGCGGACCAGCCGGGATTCCTTGGATTCGCCGGCGGAAGGCGGGCACGCCGGCGCATCTCCGGCCGGGTGCGGGTTCGGAACCGTCGCCGCCAGCATGTGCATTTCGGGTGGAACGGGGCGGCCGCGGGCCGTCAAGTATTCCCTCGTCATTATCGCCAGGGTTTCGGGCACAAAAATCAGGTCCCCGGCCCGCTGCAAATATTCGTCCCGCGCCGGCGGGTAGCAGGCTGCGTCGTCGCTCTCCGCCGGTTTTTCCTGGATGTCCTTTACTTTAGCCTGTATTGATTCCCTGCCCATCCAGCTGTTCACCGACGGGGTGAAGGCCACGTCCACTTCCTTCCCGGCGGCCAGTTCCCCGGCAAGCTGGCCCAGGTTGAAACCGATGCCGTCCAGGGTGGCCTGGCGGTCCCCCAACAGCATTTTCAAATGAGCGTTATTTTTACCCACCTCACGGCAATGAAGCAGCTTGGCCCGCCGCAGCCCCAACAGCGGGTCTGGATTGCCGTGCCCGTGCGGTGCCAGCTGTTCTATTTCGCTAACCAACTCGCGGTTGATTTCCGACAGGGAAACCAGAGCGTCCAGCTCCAGGACGGGCACCTGGTCCTGTTCCGACAGGTACCTGCCCGCGTATTCGTTTATTTTAACCCGCAGCTCGTCCACCCGGTCAGCGGCCAGCGTAAAACCGCCCGCCATGGCGTGCCCGCCGTACCCGTCCAGGCAGTCGGCACAGTATTCGAGCGCGCGGTATATATTGAACCCCTTGACACTCCTGGCCGAACCCTTGCCCCGGTCGCCCTCGCAGGCCACCAGCAGCACGGGTTTGTAATATCGTTCCACTAGGCGGGATGCCACAATGCCGATAACGCCGGGGTGCCAGTGCGGCGAGGCCAGTACCAGCACCTTGCCGCCGGCTAGAGCGGTGTCTCCCTCCAGCATGCCCAAGGCCTCGGCAAAAACAATGGCTTCCATCTGCTGCCGCTCCTGGTTGGCCCTGTTCAATTCCTGAGCCATATCCCAGGCCGCACCGGGATCCCCGGTCAACAGCAGCTGCACCGCCAGCCCGGCGTCGCCCAGGCGGCCCGCCGCGTTTAGGCGGGGCGCCAGGATAAAGGCCACTTCCCAGGTGCCCAGCGTCTCCCCCTTTATGCCGGACGCCCGGCAGAGCGCCTTCAGGCCCGGCCTGGCCGTTTCCGCCAGCCGCGGCAGGCCGTTTTTCACTAAAATGCGGTTTTCCCCGTGTAAAGGGACGATATCCGCAACGGTGCCCAGGCATACCAGGTCCAGGTACTGTTCCCAGTCGCGGCGGCCCGCCTTTTCCAGCAAGGCCTGCACGAACTTAAAGGCCACCCCTACTCCGGCCAGATCCCGGTAAGGGTAGGCGCAGTCCTCGCGCTTGGGATTGAGCACCGCGGCGGCCCCGGGCAGAACCGGCGGGGGCTCGTGGTGGTCTGTAATGATGATTTCCGGCCCGCCGCTGCGCCCCGCCTCCTCCACTGCAGCGGCGGCGCTGATGCCGCAGTCCACCGTGATGACCAGCTGCACGCCGTTTTCCCGGGCTTTATGCAGCACGGGGGCGTGCAGCCCGTAACCTTCATCCACCCGGTGCGGTATGTAGTAATCCACCGCACCGCCCAGGCCGCGCAAAGCGTCCACCACGAGGGCGGTGGCGGTGACCCCATCAACGTCATAATCGCCGTAAACCAGTATTTTTTTGCCCCGCTCCAGTGCATCCAGGGTGATATCCACCGCCCCGTCCATGTCCCGCATCAGCCACGGCGCGTGCAGCCTCCGGAGCGAAACGTCGAAGAAAGCCCGGGCGGCTTCCGCGGTATAGATGCCCCGGTTTACCAGCAGCTGGGCCATCAGGCGGGAAACGCCCAGCCGGCGCGATAAAATAAACTGTAACACCGGATCTGCAGCTTTAACTTTCCATCGCTTGCGCTTGTCCATATCTGCCTCCGTTACTTGCGGCGTCACCGGTTAGCCCCAGTACTTTCTTTCCGCACCGCGGTACTGAATGGCTTCTGCAATATGCTCGCTCCGGATATGCTCGCTCTCTGCCAGGTCGGCCACTGTGCGCGCCACCTTGATGATCTTGTTGTAAGCACGGGCGCTGAAATTTAGGCGATCAAAGGCTGCGCGCAGCAAGTCGCGTGCTTCCCGCTCCAGCGGGCAGTACTTTTTCAACTGGGCCGGTGTCATATCTGCGTTACACATGGCTTGGCCGAACCGCTGTGCCTGTATGGCCCTGGCCTTTTCCACCCGGCCGCGAATCACCTCGGACTTTTCGCCGGGCGGGCTTTTTTCCAGGTCGTGATAGGAAAGGCGCGGCACGTCTATATGCAGGTCGAAGCGATCCAGCAGCGGTCCCGACAGCCGGTTCAGGTAACGCCGTACCTGCAGGGGAGAACAAGTGCATTCCCGCTCAGGGTCGCCCAGATATCCACACGGACAAGGGTTCATGGACGCCACCAGCATGATGCGGGCGGGAAAAGTAGCGGAAGAGTGCACCCGGGAGACGGTGATGATGCCGTCCTCCAAAGGCTGGCGCAGCGCCTCCAGGGCGTCCCGCTTGAATTCGGCAATTTCGTCCAGAAATAACACGCCCCGGTGGGCCAGGCTGATCTCGCCAGGCCGGGGAAATTTGCCGCCGCCCACCAGCGCAGAAGTGGAAACGGTGTGGTGCGGCGCCCGGAAAGGGCGTTCCGTGATCAGCGGCCGGCCGGGCGGCAGCAGGCCTGCCAGGCTGTATAACTTGGTAATTTCCAGAGCCTCGGCCCCGGTCAAGGCGGGTAAAATGCCGGGCAGGCGGCGGGCCAGCATGGTTTTACCCGAGCCGGGAGCGCCCAGCATCAACACGTTGTGTCCACCGGCCGCAGCCACTTCCAGGCCGCGTTTCACGGCCAGGTGGCCGCGCACTTCGGCCATGTCGGGCGCATCGCCGGAAGCGGCCCAAAACTTCCGCACGTCGGCGGTATGGGGTGCGATGGGTACCTCGCCCCGCAGGTGGCGCACCAGTTCCACCACGCGGCGGGCGGGGTATACTTCAACGCCGTCCACCAGCGCGGCTTCGTCGGCGTTTTCCGCCGGTACCACCACCCGGTGATAGCCGTCGGCGGGCAGCATGGATACCCGCGGCAGCACTCCGTCGACGCCCCTGATGGAGCCGTCCAGAGACAACTCGCCCAAAAAAATATAACCCTGCAGCGTTACGGAGTCGATTTGCTCTGTCGACGACAGGATGCCCAGCGAAATGGGCAAGTCGTAAACTGGGCCTTCTTTCTTTAAGTCGGCGGGTGCCAGGTTGACGGTTATCCGCCGGGCCGGAAAATCAAAGCCGGCATTCTTCAAAGCGGCCCGTACCCGGTCCTTGGCTTCCCGTACAGCGGTGTCGGGCAGGCCTACGATGTCGAACCCCGGCAGGCCGTTGGAAACATCCACTTCCACGCGGACAATGCACCCGTCGAGCCCTCTTACGGCCAGGCTTCTGACAATGGTCAGCACCGCAATAATCCCCCCGTTTTTCATTTCGCCGGTGGTAAGGAATTTCCTGCCTGCTTCAATTATCATATCACGGGTTCATCCGGGCCGGGCGTAGCAGTAGAGACATCCCGAACGGCAGGTCATGCTGTACCAGCCGATATCACTTTAAGCCCGTGTTTTTTCAACCGAGCCGTCACCTGGAGTATGTTTCCATGAGCGCAGCGGTCCCTCCACCGCGCGCTCCAGCGCCCGGGCCAAATGAATCGCGAAGCTTACCCGCGGGTCAACATATTTGCCCAACTCCGGCGTGGATAGCGTCCGGTGGCTCGCACCGGCCAGTCTGCCTTGTTCCAGTTCCAAAAGGCAAACCTCTTTACGGACTCGCTATCCGATTCAACTTACTAACTTATTTTGTAACTTTCAGGAGAGATTTTTCTTGCTCGCCGGGAAAAAAACGCACCAGAAGTCATGTTGAAATCTTTAAACGGAATTAGCCTGGTAAACAATAACATCCCAGACACAGCAGTTTTGCTAAAAGCGATATCCATTAGACTAAACACTCATGATCCTTATAATCACAACCGAGCATGAAAAATCCTCTACTC
>CAJYBN010000113.1 GCA_913064925.1 uncultured Peptococcaceae bacterium | reverse complement strand
AAAATGCTGGACGTCTTCGCGCCGCTCCACGAAGCCGAGTACCAGGACCCCAATTATTACCGCAACTTTGACAACAACCTGGAAGGTTACCTCGGTTTTTGGAGGCAGAAAAGAGTTGTTCAAAGTTCTCCCCGAGAATACCCTTTCCCTGGGCGACGCCTTTGACGCTATGGAGACCTGGGTGGACAACTACTACCTTAAAACAGAATCAAGGTGAATTCAATGTTTTACTTTGCTCTTGAGGCCTATGCCCCTACAGCTTCTTTTCGCCTGCCGGAAACACACACTTTTCAGCAAACCCTACCCCTGCCGCCGGTTACGGCCCTGGTGGGCCTGGCCGGCGCGGCGATGGGCCTTACCTTTGAACAGGCCATGGGCTTGCGGGAGGACGGCCTTTTGTGCGGCATATGGGGCAGGCATGGCGGGGAGGCCAGCGACCTCTGGAAATTTCAAAAAATCAAGTCCGGGGAAGTTATCTCTGCCGTTCTGACCAGGGAAATCCTTTACGACCTGGAGCTGCATATAGTCTACGCTCATCAGGATAAGGAAAAAGTCGAAAGTCTCCGGAAGGCGTTTCTCTGCCCGGTTTATGCCCTGTCTGCCGGGACAAGCGATGACCTCATAAAACTGCGGCGGGTCGGGGATGTGCGTGAAACCGGGGCCGAACCCTGCCGGCATTACGAGTGCACCGTCCTGCCGGGCGACCACAGCAGAAATTTCGAGTCCTCCATAAAGCTGGAAAACTTGCCGCTGGGAAAGCCCGTCCGGGCGCCGCGTGTTTTTCTGCTGCCGGTTTCTTTCACTTTTAACGGAGAGGAGCGGCGGGTAAAAAGCCGGGCTCATTTTACGTTTATTGACACTCCGGTGACCTTAAATGAGCCGGTGCCGGCCATTGCTTCGGAAGGGAAGGTGTTCCCCCTGTTATGACCTGTTTTTATGCCAAGCCGGATCAGACTTACCGTGAGCATATCGAAGACGCTTACAGGGCCTGGCGAGAAACTATCGCCGCCAAAAGACGGCTTATTGAAAGGATATCCATGCAGTACGGTCTTTCTGTGGAGAGGTTTTTGAAAAGCTCTTTGCTTATGGTGGTCCTGCACGACCTGGGCAAAATGAGCGGCCCGTTCCAGGCAATGATGGAAGCTGTCCGCGAGGGTAAAAAATTCAACCGCAAAAACAATTACAGGCACGAACTGCTGTCCTTCGTTTTCACAGCGATGGCCGCAAATGTTTTAAATAAAGGAGAAGGGTTTTTAACCCAGGTGCCGGTGGAGGCGCTGGCTGTGGCCGGCCACCACCGGCCCTTAAACAGCGATCTGACCGCCTTTGATAGGGAGAGCAGGTCTCCCGCTCCGTCCCTGGACCAGCACGGCTTAAAGGAAGCACTGGCTTTGGCGGGAGAAATTTTTGCCCGTGAAGGCTGGCGTTTTCCGGTGATAGATGAAAAAACAGCGCAGGAAAGGCCGTACAACCGTTTGGCGGACCTCGTGGATCCGGCTAAGAACATCATAGGTAAGCTGCTCGACAGGGATGGCTACGACAGGGCAAGGGATCTGTACATCTTTACAAAGGGCATTTTGCATTATGCCGACTGGCACGCTTCAGGCAGGGCCAGGGTTAATTACTCTGTCGAAAAACCGCCCGAGCAGCTTGAAGAAGACCTGGCCAGGCGGTGCCGGGAGAAAAAGATTCCGTTTACCGGTTTGCGCCCTTTTCAGAAGAGTATGGGATGGTGTTCAGGGCACCTCCTGGCTGTTGCCCCCACCGGCAGCGGCAAGACAGAAGGGTCCCTCTTATGGGCGCTGAAAAACGCCCGGGAGATGGGGGGAGCCAAAATAATTTATCTCCTGCCCACCATGAATACGGCCAACCAGATATGGCAGCGCCTGGCCGAAATATTTGGCGAGGAAAATGTCGGCCTTACTCACTCCACTGCAAACCTGTTCTTAAAAGGGGAAGTTGAAGAAGGTGAAGGGGATTCCTGGGAAGACAGGCGCGATTTGCTGTTCCACCAGTCTTTCATTAAACCGGTGACGGTAGGCACCGTGGACCAGTGGTTGACCTGCGGCTTTAACGCCGGGCGCTGGGTCTTGAAGGAGATCAACGCTTCCAATGCCGTGATAATTTTAGACGAAGTGCACTCTTACGATGGCTGGACCCTGGGCCTGATTACAGCCGCTATCCGTCATTTTGCTGCCAGGGGCAGCCGTTTTTTGCTGATGAGCGCCACCATGCCGCAAGGGCTGGTCGATCTGTTCAAGAGTGTATTAAACGATATCAAGGTTATAAGGGAAGAGAACCTCCTAAGTGCCAGCCGCAGCGTTTATCAAGTGGTTGATGCGCCCGTAGATGAAGCTGAAAAGGCCATAGTTGAGGCCGTCTCCGCCGGTCGGAAGGTGCTGGTGGTGGTCAACACGGTGGAAAAGTGCCAGCAGCTGGCTGAGCATTTTGCCGGGCTGAAGCCGGTATGTTACCACTCCCGCTTCATCCTGAAAGACCGCAAGAAAATAGAAGAAGGGCTTGACAATAGCCGTTTTGTCATCGCCACCCAGGTGGTGGAGGTTTCTCTGGATATTGATTTCGACTGGCTATTTACTGAGTGTGCTCCCCCGGATGCCATAGCCCAGCGGGCCGGTCGTGTGAACCGCTACCGGGACCGGGAGCGGGACAGCCGGGTACTGATCTACCAGCCTTCGTCCCAGTCCGGAAAAATCTATAACCCGCTGGATAATCCTGAATTATTAAAAAGATCGTATGAGGCCTTTCAAGCTCGCCAGGGCCGGCTTTGTGAAAGGGAACTGATTGAGATTGTTGAAAAGGTTTATGCGGGATACCGGATTGATGAGACTGAACCTTTTCGCGTTGCCGTAGATATGTACCGGCAGACACAAAAGCGGAGGATGGCGATTTTCGACAGCAGGCTCGGTGAAGACGAGCAGGAAGTGACCCGCCGGTCGGATTATGATACCATTTCCGTTATCCCGTATTGTTTCTATGAAGAAGTAATCAGCATCCCCCCAAGGGAGAGGAGATGGTATGAAGTAAAAGTACCCCTCTGGTATTTTATGAAGAATAAAAAAGCGTTAAGCAGCGGTCTATGCTTCTGTGATTTAGAGTATAACAGACATACCGGTGCTCTATTAAAGTCTGCCGGAAGCAGGGCTGACATATGGTAGATAAGGTAATATAACTAAAAATTATATTTTTTGTTATATTATCGCTGAAAGAAGTGAAATGGACGAAGAGTCTGATTTAGGAAATTGGGCGAGCGCGAGGGGACTGTAATCCTGACCAATTCATTGGGCGGATACACGGGTCCCCTCGCCCGGGTGTCAGCCTATTAGATACTCAAACACCTTTATAGAACAAATGTTTCATGTTATAATTAAAACAGATGTTCGTGAGTGCCTATGCCACCTTCTGCGGAGAACTGGGTGGTGGTGCTGGAAACGAACCGGGAGCCTTACTTTCTTTCCCCGGTGGAAACGCAAAGGTTTTACGATGTGCTGCGTGCCCGTCTTTGCGGCACTGAGGCTTAGCCGTGCTGCCCGCCGCTTCCGGCGGCGCGGCATGCAGTTGAAGACCGCCGGAGCGACCGTGTTCTGGAGGGTGTTAAACCGGTGAGGAAAAAGCTGATCTTGGGGATAAGTTTGCTGCTGGCGGCGTCCGGAATTGTCCTGGCAATGCTCTTCCTGCCGGTGACGGTGGGAACGGGGACTGAGGAACTGCGCGCAGTGCGGCTGGGGCGCCCTTTCTGGTTCGTGGTGCAGGACCAGAGCTGCTACAGCCCGCCGGAGGACGTGTGGGCTACCCGCTTTCTCTCGCCGTGGGAGTGTCCCTTCGCGGTGGTATGGTGGCACTTTGCGGCGGCGGTGGCAGCGGTGGCGGGCGGCCTGGCTTGCTTGCTGGCCGCGGTTGCTTTTCTCGTCCGGCGGGCGCGCTATCATTAACTCGTTGATATATCAAAACAAAGAAAATCTATATTATGCGGGAGGCTCGTTTTGCACGCATACATCAAGATGAGGATGGACCCGTCCTCACCTGCTATACCCATTCACTATAATTATCTTGTTCAGTCTGCAATCTACGCCGCGCTGCCGGAGGAAGTGGCTGCCCGGCTCCACGACGAGGGCTTTAAAAGCGGCAAGCGCAGCTTCAAAATGTTTGCCTTTTCCCGGCTGCTGGGAAAGTTTACCTTGGACCGCGCTGCGGGGACCATTGCCTTCCCGGAAGGGGCGTCCCTCGTCATTTCTTCGCCGGACACGGGGTTTTTCCTTTCTCTGATTAACAACCTGCTCACAAAGAGCTACGTCCGCTTCGGGCAGTCCATATTCTACGTGGAAGAGGTGCGCTTTGAAGAGCAGCTGGCGGGGGGTGAGGTTCTGAACGTGCGCACCCTCTCGCCGGTGGTGGCCTACAGCACCCTCCTGAGGCCCGAAGGGGGCAAGTATACATGTTACTACCAGCCGGGGGAAAGGGAGTTCGACAAGCTGGTTGCGGCCAACCTGGCCAAAAAGTACGAGGCCTTCCACGGTTGCCGGGGGCCAGAGGGGGAGGTCCGGGTACGACCCCTGGACAGGCCCCGCCTGCACGTTACTTCCTACAAAGGTACTGTGGTGAAAGGCTACACATGCCGCTTAAAGCTGAGCGGCCCTCGGGATCTGCTGCAGATGGCACTGGACGCCGGCCTGGGAGGAAAGGGGAGCCAGGGGTACGGGTGTGTGGAGAAGATTCCAAGTGAACATGGTTTTAAGCCAGGAGCCCACGCTAATGATGTTGTTTCCAGGTAGAAATAAAGTCTCGTAGACATAGCGGGAAAAAAGTAATAAACAAAAGTCACTGATTCACTGAGTTCACATCAATATTGTAGAATTTTGTTTTAATTTGCTGGAAAATTTTACTTACTTATTTTAAAAATTTATGTTATTTTATAACCGGAGCCATTTATAGTTATTTTGCTTTGTACCATGCCTTATTAGGAATTTAAACTAGTTTTTTTGCTTTGTTTTTTTATTCTACCTATAAGGATTATTAATCCTAATTAAAAAGGTGGTGAAGTGAATGTTTCTAGAAAAACTAGTGTCCATCGGTAAACCTTTTCTGGCCTATGGTATGACAGCTGTCGAGACCCTCCGCCAGGTTACGGATGTCTCCACTAACGGAAGGTTTCTGGAAAATGTTATGGTTGTTGAGTTGGCTCAGGAGGAAGGGCAGCTGAAGTATGCTGCCCTTCCCCTCATGACCTGGGGAGGATACAATGAAATAGAAAGTAGGGGAAAGAAGAAAGGTAGCAAGAAAAAAAAAGCAGTATTTGTGCCGGATACCGCTCGCGGCCTGGCCTTGCCCTATGCACTGGCTTCCGGGGGCAATCCCACTTTGCCTCAGGGGCGGTACGGGGTAGCCGTATACCCGGCTTATCCTAATAACTTGGCCAAAATGACAAATTCGCATGAAGTGGTTAGGTTCCTTCAAAAAAGGTTGGATAAAACCCTCAACCTGCCTGCAAGCTTGTCTGAAACTGATGCACTGGATGCCATCGCCGGGCAAATCAGCAGTCTAGTGGAGCAGGTAGAAGCAAGAGTAGCTGACAAGCAAAACCAGGGGTACGCCCTGATTGCCCTGGTATTTCCTGATACAGGCGGGCCTTACCTTTATATACACAAACCGCCCGTAAAGGGCGACCGCCAGTATATCCTGGTAGGTGAAAGTATACTTTTCCCGGGCAAATATATCGTGGCCGACGTTGCCAAGCTGGAGAAATACTTTTGGGAGTCCAAGATGGCCGAGGGGATGGAGAAAGGACACCGGCAAAAATGCTCCATCTGCGGCAAGCAGGAAGAGGCGGTTTCGCCTTATTGTAAGGCTTGGAACTGGCTGAGCTATACCTGGGACGCGCCTCTTTCGGAGAATTTCCGTGGTGATAATCCGGATCTGGCCGGAGCAGTGGGAGCTTTGTGCCGGTCGTGCTATTCTTCCTTGATCATGGGGGCGGGCGTATTCGGCGAGATTTCCGCTTTATTACCTAATTACCTAACAAAGGAGCTTTTTCTTCCGGTGGCTTCTGCCGGCGGCAGGGATGCAGCCAAAAAGTCCAAAAACAGGCACCCTTCAATATACGGGTGCGCCCTCGTCCTGCCTTTCCGCAGAGGAATAGACACTGCTGAGAGCGGGGAGATGCTCAAGGAGGCCCTGGATACCTTTCGCAGCAAGAAATTGCGCAAGGATAAAAACGATCTGGCTCTTGCCGCCATCACCGGATTTGAAGCAGTATTGCCGGGTGATTTCAACAGCGACGACTATCGCTTAACTATCATCTATTATCAGGATCAGGCATCCCAGGCTGACGTTCAACTGCGGGCGGTGATCGAGGATGTATTGCCTTCCACAGTGAGAGTTTTAGCCGACTATATGCCCCAGGTGGCCGACGAGGCAGCGGAAGTAAAGAGAAAAATAGCTATGACGGAAACCGATTACACGGCCGAAAACTACCGGTCTCTGATCTATATACTGATTAGGGCTTATGGCGGCGGCTACCTTTGGCACACCCTGCGTTCTGTTTTAAACCGGCGGCCGCTGAGCAGGGAAAGGTTTATGCGGGGGGTTGCCCTGCGCATGAACGGTTATGCCGGCCGATCTGACGACAACTCTTTCTGGGGTTTAAGGGAAGAAGTAGCTTTTTATCTGGCTTTCCGGAAGTTTTTAAATTTTTATAATGATATTATTTTAAAGGAGGGTTTAGCTGTGCCTGATTGGCGACAAATGCTGGAGAAAATTGCCAAGACAGTGCCCGACCAGCTGACATTTGATGATGTAGAAGAACTGGGATTTGCTGCCGGGTATCTTACTAACCGCTTCGGCCGCTGGTACTATTATAATACTGGCGGGAGCAAGGAAAAAAAGTCAGAGGGAAAGGATTTTATCAAACACCGGTTAATGACTTTTGGCTCCAAGCTAACGCCTGATATGGTCTGGCGCAAGGCCCTGAGTCGCTTTCAGGAGTATGCCGTGAAATTAGACATCAATTTGCCGGATGATTTTCGCCGCCGCGCTGGGGTGGTAGAGAGCGAATTCAGACGCCTGCGCCAGCAGGTGGAAAAAAACCGTGATGAGTTTATGGGAGCCTTTTGGAGCGGCTATATGCTGGCTCCCGAGGCCGCTAAAGATGAAAGTTAACAGTATTTTTCGTAATTAAGTTGGCTAATTGGTTTTTTTAAGAAGTTTTCAAAAATTTATATATTTAAAGGAGGACTATTTAAATGGCAGTTTCCAGCGGCGAAATTTTATTTGTCAAGGCTGTAAAGGACGGAATACCCAACAGGGATCCTTTGAATGACTCTGACGCCAGGCGTATTTTCGGTGAGGACGACGGCAGGATTTCCCTTTCCGACGTCAGCATCAAAAGGGACGTGCGGGACTATGTGCTGGCCAAGTACCCGGACGGAGGCGGTAAGGGCGGCCGCTACTATGTCTTCTGCCGGGAAGAGAGAAAACCCGACGGCAAGCTGCTGGGGCGGGACGGGTTGGCGGAGGCCATTTTAGAAAGGTCGGGCCGTAAGGATAACCCGGATAAGCCTGCGGCCTTGCTGGAGTCCGCCTTTGATATGCGGGTTTTTGGCGCGGTTTTCAGTGTGTCTAAGAAAAGCTTCCATAAAACCGGTCCGGTCCAGTTTGGCTGGGCCCACTCCCTGCACCCGGTGGAGACCAGGTATGTCCAGGGGACAGTGGTCATGCCCAGTAAAGATGTAGTTAGTGATGACGGTAAAGAGGAGGGTAAGGAGCAGGGCACCATATGGACTACTTACATCCTGCCCTTTGCCGTCTTTGCCATGCCGGGGGTGATAAATGCTTCCATTGCGGAAGAAACTCAAATGAGTGAGGGCGATCTGGTGTTGCTGTTGGAGGGGCTCTGGAAAGGCACCCTGCACAGGCAGGCACGTGGCCGGGGCATCCAGCAGCCGCTCCTTTTAATCCACGTGGAATACAAGGACAAGTTTTTCCGCATCGGTTACTTAGAGGATTATATCAGCCTGGAGCCGGGGCGGGATATCTGGCTTGGCGGACAGCCACCCACGTCCCTGGAAGAAATAACCCTGGACATTTCAAAACTGGCAGGGCTTATCAGCAGTAATAGCCCTTACCGCGACAAGATCGCCAGGGTGCGCTGGATAAAAACTCCAGGCTTGAAGCTAAAGGGTGAGTTACCGGGGGAAGAATGGAAAATATGGTAGGCACCTCGTGCAAGGAGGTCACAAAGAGGCGATGTATGATGAAGTCCTGGTTTTTAGTCTAAAAGGATCTCTTGCTCACTTCCGTCAACCGGATACTACGGCAACTCACGCTACGTACCCCTTTCCCCCAAGGCCCACAATCCATGGCCTGCTGGCTTCCGTGCTTGGCCTGGATTTTGACAGTGAAGCGGGAGAAGCCTTTTTGAAAGAAGAACATTTTGTGGGTCTTGCTCTTTTGAAGCCAGTGCGCACGGTTTGTGCCCAGATGTCCATGCACGGGAAGGGCTTCACCGGGGGCGGGGGAGATTCCTTTAACCGGCTGACCACCATTGAGCTGGTGGTGTCCCCTCACTACATGGTTTATTATGCCGGGAGCAGGGTGAATGAACTGGCGGAGCGGATCCGGGCGGGGCAAAGTGTTTACCACACTTACCTGGGATCGGCTTACTGCCTTACCTTTCCAATTTTTCATGGTATATATCCACTGACGGAGATTGCGCCTGGGGAAGATGAGCCATTACCCTTTTCCTGTGTGGTACCCCAGGGGGTTATTCAAGAGATTTTGGTTGAGTCCGGGGGAAATTACGCCGTAGCCAGAGCCCTTCCCTACCGTCATACCGGTGGCCGGGTTTTTGAACAGACGATAAATGTCATCTACGAAACAAACTGCAGGCCTCTTAAAATAAAGGCTCAAAAG
>CAJYBN010000112.1 GCA_913064925.1 uncultured Peptococcaceae bacterium | reverse complement strand
GCGCGGCGAGGGAAATAGACTTGTTTTTCACCCCCGGTGAAATTATGGATTATAAAAAAGTAATAGACGCCTGGATTTATGAGTAAAACGGCTCCGGCCGTTTTTTTGTTTTTGCGCGGGAGATAAAATAAAATAATGTTCGTTATGAGCAGGAAATTTTCCCTACTATGTAGAATAATTCTCTTTGTAATTTTTTCTAGAGGGGAATAACAAAGTGTCTTTAACCGCCAAAATAAAAGTGGGTTTACAGGGCTTGGCCCGGGTGGAAGTGCATGAGGGGAACACCGCCGTTGCCTGCGGCAGCGGCAGTGCCAGCGTATTTGCCACGCCGGCCATGATTGGCTTGATGGAAAAAGCCGCGCTCAGTTCCGTGGACCCGTTGTTGCCGGAGGGGCACACCACTGTGGGCATCAGGGTAGATGTGCAGCATATCGCTGCCACTCCGGTGGGGTTAACCGTGGAAGCCCGCTCGGAGTTGGTAGAGATTGACGGCCGGCGGCTGGTTTTTGCCGTGGAAGCGCGCGACAACAAGGAGCTGATCGGGCGGGGTACGCATGAGCGTTACATTGTGGCTGCAGACAAGTTTCTTCAGCGGGCAGCGCAAAAAAGTGCACCCGGGGCTTAGGACGTTTGGCAATCATTTTTTTCACATGATAAACTCGGGCACAAGGGGGTTGATGTCGGGCGGTATACAAAACAACAGCATCATGAGAAAAAATATTATACGAGAGGAGAGGAAAGTATGGCTTATGATGCAACTAAGATGAAAGACTTTGAGATAGCCCAGGAAGCAGAGAAGAACATGCCCACTCCGGACGAGTGGCGCGAGAAACTGGGCCTGCAAAAAGACGAAGTCATTCCCATGGGCCGCATTTGCAAGCTTGATTTCATGAAAATTTCCGAGCGCCTGAAGGATAAACCCGACGGCAAATTTATCGAAGTTACCGCCATCACTCCTACCCCGCTGGGTGAAGGTAAAACCACCACCACCATGGGCTTGGTGGAAGGGCTGGGCAAACGCGGCATGAACGTGGGCGCGGCCATTCGCCAGCCTTCCGGCGGCCCCACCATGAACATCAAGGGTACCGCTGCCGGCGGCGGCAATGCACTGGCCATCCCCATGACCGAGTTTTCCCTTGGGCTCACCGGCGACATTAACGATATAATGAATGCCCACAACCTGGCCATGGTGGCTCTTACCGCCCGCATGCAGCACGAGCGGAACTATGACGACGCCGAGCTGGCCAAGCGGAATTTGCGGCGCCTGGATATAGACCCCACCAGGGTGGAGTTCGGTTGGGTCATTGACTTTTGCGCCCAGGCCCTGCGTAACATCATCATCGGCATCGGCGGCCGTATGGACGGCTACATGATGCAGTCCAAGTTCGGCATTGCCGTTAGCTCCGAGCTGATGGCCATCCTGGCCGTTGCCACCGACCTGAAAGACCTGCGGGAGCGCATCGGCAAAATCATCGTGGCTTATGACAAGAAAGGCAACCCGGTGACCACTGAGGACCTGGAAGTAGCGGGCGCCATGACCGCTTTCATGAGAAATGCCATCAACCCGACCCTGATGAGCACCGTGGAATACCAGCCCGTGCTGGTCCACGCCGGCCCGTTTGCCAACATTGCCATTGGCCAGTCCTCCATCATCGCCGACCGCATCGGCCTGAAGATGTTCGATTACCACGTAACGGAGAGCGGATTCGCAGCCGACATCGGCTTCGAGAAGTTCTGGAACGTGAAGTGCCGCTTTAGCGGGCATACGCCGCATGTTTCCGTGCTCACGGCCACCATTAGGGCCCTCAAGATGCATGGCGGCGGGCCCAAAGTGGTACCCGGGCGTCCCTTGCCCGAAGAATACACCAAGGAAAACGTGGAACTGGTGGAGAAGGGCTGCGAAAACCTGGTGCACCACATCAACGTCATCAGGAAGGCCGGCATTAACCCAGTGGTCTGCATCAACGCTTTCCACACCGACACCAAAGACGAAATTGCAGCTGTGCGCAGGGCGGCCGAAGCGGCCGGAGCCCGCTGCGCCCTGTCCGAACACTGGCTGAAGGGCGGCGACGGCGCCCTGGAGCTGGCCGATGCCGTTATCGACGCCTGCAACGACAAGGTGGACTTCAAGTTCCTGTACCCGCTGGAAATGCCGCTGCGGCAGAGGGTTGAAGTTATCGCCAAGGAAGTTTACGGCGCCGACGGTGTAAGCTGGACGCCGGAAGCCGAAGCCAAGGCCAAGATGTTTGAGGAAAACCCCGCGTACAAGGATTTCGCCACCATGATGGTCAAGACCCACCTGAGCTTGTCGCACGATCCCACCTTGAAGGGCGTGCCCAAGGGCTGGATACTGCCGGTTCGCGACGTCCTGGTCTACGCCGGGGCCAAGTTCCTCTGCCCCATGACCGGTACCATCAGCTTGATGCCCGGCACTGGTTCCGACCCGGCTTTCCGCAGAATCGACGTGGATACGGAAACCGGCCAGGTACTGGGACTGTTCTAAATATATCGCGCGAAAAAGGGGTTCCGCCATGGAACCCCTTTTTCAATGCCGCGCCCGTATCCGGGCGCGGTGTTTGGATTATAAACAGAAAATATTTATGCATGCCGGCAGGAGAAAAAACATTTGTAATAGAACTATAAATACAACTATAATTATAATGTAGGTATAGTTTCGCTGCATATGGGTGAAAGAGCCGAAATTACATCAATGAAATGGAGTGCATGTGTAATGTCCAGACCGCCTAAATGTCGCCGGGTGGAATACATGCCCGAGTTGACTTATTTTAAACCCGCCGGCGTGCCCGTTAGCGAACTGGAAGAAGTTTGCCTGACGGTGGAAGAGCTGGAAGCTATCAGACTAAAGGATCTTCTGGGGCTGGAGCAGGAAAGCTGCGCCGAAAGAATGGGGGTTTCCCGCCCCACCTACCACCGCATACTGACCGCCGCCCGGACTAAAATAGCCGAAGCGCTGGTGGAGGGGAAAGCTATCCGGGTGGAAGGAGGACATTTTGAAATTGTTATGCGCCGCCTGAAATGCTACAGCTGCGGCAACCAGTGGGAGCTGCCCACCGGGGCGGGCCACTGTCGTTCCGAAATTACCTGTCCAAAGTGCGCGGGCAGGGAGGTGCTGCGCATCAACGAGCAGGGCTGGCCCCTGGGCTGCCGCTGGCAAAGGCGTGAAAGGGGTAGGAAATTAGATTCTGCGGAACGAATTAAGAAGGGGTAAATCCCTTTTTTTTATTCCATTTTTATTCCATTTGTAAGGACTGATTGCCTAGGAACGGCGAGGTGGTTTTCATGACCATAGCCATCATAGGCGTCAGAGGTCGTGTTATGGCATTATTTTTGCAAGTATAAAATTGTTAACGGGGGCTGCCCGGGATAAGCGAGGTTGATGTTTCCGGGCAGCCGGCGGTCCTGCCGCATAACTTTTGCCGCAGGACGGCGGGTGCGGCACGTTTACATTTTTAACAATCCACATGTCGCAATGACCAAGTAACTGGCAAAGGCAAGGGATGGGTTGGAATGCAAAGAATTTGGTATAAATCATGGCCCGCTGGGGTACCGAAAAAAATAAGCGGCTGCGCCCTTTCCGTAACCGGCATGGTTGCCCGGCATGCCCATCTCTACCCCCGTCGCGTGGCGGTAAATTATTACGGCTGGGAAATCACTTACAGCGAGCTGGACCGGCTGGCCGGCTGCTTTGCCGCCGCACTAGCGGGCATGGGAGTAAAGAAAGGCGACCGTATCAGCCTGTACATGGAAAATTGCCCGCAGTTCATCATCGCCCTGCTGGGGGCCTGGAAAATAGGGGCGGTGGTGGTGCCCTCCAATCCCATGTTTTTGGGCGACGAACTGGTTTACCAGCTGGTGGATGCCGGGGTGGAAACTATTGTTCTGCAGGACGACTTGTACCCCGTTTTTACTGCTGTCAAGAAGCGCACGCCGGTAAAGCACGTTATTGTGGCCAACCGCAAGGATTTTCTGCCCGACGTGCCCGCCCTGCCCCCCCACCATACTTTGCTGACGGCGCCAATTGAGGCCGCCGGCGCGGTGCCGTTTATGTCCCTGTTGACCGGCGAAACGCCCCGGCAGGAAAGCGGACCGGACCTGGACGACCTGGCGCTGCTGCAGTACACGGCGGGTACCACCGGCATGCCCAAGGGCGCCATGATCACCCACCGCAATTTGGCGTTCAATGCCATGGGATCCGCTGCTTGGTTTCACGGTCGCGCCGGGGACATCCACCTGGCGGTGCTGCCCTTATTTGAAGTCACCGGTCTGGTGCACAGCATGAGCATGCCCTTTTACACCGGCGGCACTATTGTGCTGTTGGCCCGGTTCGAAACGGAAACGGTGCTGGAGGCCATACAGAGGTTCCGCTGCACCCACTGGCAGAGCATTACCACTATGAATATTGCTGTGATAAACTACCCCAACGTGAGCGGGTGGGACTTGACTTCACTACGTTACTGCATGTCCGGCGGTTCGCCGGTGCCGCCCGAGGTAATTAGACTGTTTCAAGAGGTCACGGGAGCGCGGTTGGTGGAGGGTTACGGCCTGAGCGAAACCATATCCCAGGTGACCATTAACCCGGTGGATAAACCTCGCCCCGGTTCGGTGGGCATACCGGTGCAGGAAACGGACATCATGATCGTAGACATTGAAAATGGCGATAGGGAGCTGCCTCTGGGTGCAGAGGGGGAACTACTGGTTAAGGGGCCCCAGGTTATGCAGGGTTACTGGAACCGTCCCGGTGAAAGCAGGCTGGCCCTGCGTGACGGGTGGCTGTTCACCGGAGACGTGGCCCGGGTGGACGATGACGGTTACGTGTACATAGTGGGGCGTAAAAAAGAGTTGATAAAACCTTCGGGTTTCATAATTTTCCCCCAGGAAGTGGAAAATTTCCTTTGTGAGCACCCTGCTGTGGCCGAGGTGGCCGTGGTGGGCATTCCCGACCCCTACCGGCTGGAAACGGTAAAAGCCTACGTGGTTCTGCACCAGGAGTACGTCAACAGAATCAGCGAGGCGGATATCATCAACTGGGCCCGCCGTAAAATGGCGGCCTACAAGTACCCCAGGGTGGTGGAATTCGTACCCGAACTGCCCCGTAACGGCAACGGCAAGGTAATGCGTTATTGCTTGTCGGAGTGGGAAAGAGAGCATATGAACAGCCGGAAAAACGGCTGAAGCCGATAAAATAATCAACGTCCCCGTTTTGAAAACGCACAACCAGGCCAAGGTTTCCTTGGGCATTAAGAACATGAAGGGCTGCCTGAACCGCAAGTCCAAGATGTTCTGCCACGGCGCCGAGCGGGACTTAAACCATACCTTCCCCCACATTTTCGACCTGGGGTTGTTTAAAGTGCAAGACGCATAAGACCTCAAAAGCTCCCTTGCGGGAGCTTTGTTTTTAATTAAATAAACATTCTGTGATAACAAAATGGATTTGGACTGTCTATTAACATGAACACAGCGAAAGACCGGGAACCAGCCCATGCAAATCAGTCCTTTCCATTCTGATAATCGTGGCAAATTCAGCGGGCAGACCGGCTTCTTCCACGGCCCGGGCGGCGGGTTCATATCATAGGGCACCTTGATAAGATTCACCCGGACACCGCTGTCTATTTCAATAAGCGCGTACACCGCCTGCGGGTCGCCGTGCTTTGGTTTGCCCGCAAGCAAGGCTTGTCCGGCTGCCACTGTTGTGTTATTATCTAGACGTTAAATGGTCTGCGGCAAGCGTGCCGGGAAGGATGGTTTTGTTGCACCGGGTGGATGCCATTATAAGTGATATCCGTTACGGTGAATACTTAAGGCGTAATGCGGATTATGAAAAAAACCGGCGCTTTTGCCGGCACGACTGGCAGCATATGCTGGATGTGGCTCGCATCGCCTATATGCTGGCGCTGGAGAGCGGCCGCCGGCAGGGGCTCTCCAAGGAGATAATTTACGCTGCGGGTTTGCTGCACGACATCGGCCGCTGGCGGGAATACCGGTCCGGGGAAGACCACGCCGCGGCGGGTGCGCGGCTGGCTGGCCCGCTGCTGGACCGGGCGGGGTTCAGCGGTGCGGAAAAGGAAATCATTACTGCGGCCATCCGCGAGCACCGGAACGGCGGCAGGCAGGCCAGCTCGCTGGGCCGGCTGATTTGCACGGCCGACGATTTGTCCCGGCCGTGCCACCGCTGCCCCGCCCGGGGCGAGTGTTACAAGGCCGATCGCATGGCGACCGCAGGCCTGCTCCTGTATTGAACGGCTTTATCGGGGGGCCGGTATAGTACCAGGCAAAGGGGGAGTGGCAGTGTCTTTTAATGTACATAACGTAACGGTCCCCGGCGGGGCCGGGGTGCTGGAGGAACTGCGCAAGGTGGGCGCCGACGAGGCCGGCAGTGCCCTCATGGCGCCCAAGATGCGGTTCCGATTGATCAAGGTTTACGATCTGGCGCCCAAGCAGGCCAACATCATCAAGCAGGAAATGCTCAGCAAGGGCGGCGATGCCGCCGTGGCCCGCGGCACCGTGGACGGCTCGGTGGAAAGGACAGACGTGCTGATGATGGGCACGGAAAAACAGTTTCGGGCAGTGATCAAAAAGCTGCGCATGCAGCCTTTTGGCCTGGCCCGGCTGGCCGCGGAACTGGAGGAGGTGCTGGACAACTTGCAGGGCCGCAAGCCCCGCGTGCTTAACTGCCGGGGTAAAAAATTGCCCTTGGGCGAGCGGACCCTGGTGATGGGCATACTCAACGTTACTCCCGATTCATTTTCCGACGGGGGTCGCTTTTACGACCTGGAAAGCGCCCTGGCCCACGCCCGCCGCATGGAGGCCGAAGGCGCCGACATCATCGACGTCGGCGGTGAATCCACCCGCCCGGGGCACACGCCCGTCAGCGTGGAAGAAGAGAAGGACCGAGTCATGCCGGTTTTAAAGGCGCTGCTGGCGGAAACCCGGTTGCCCGTAAGCGTGGACACCACCAAGGCGCCGGTAGCGCGCTGCGCCCTGGAACTGGGGGCCCACATCATCAACGACCAGTGGGCGCTGCGGGCGGACCCGGAAATGGCCCCGCTGGTGGCGCAATACGGCGTGCCTTTGGTGATGATGCATAACCAGCGGGGAACGGAATACCGCGACTTAATGGGCGACATGGTGCGTTACTTCCGGGAAAGCATCGACCTGGCGCTGCGGGCGGGAATCCCGCGGGAAAATATCATCATCGATCCCGGTATCGGCTTCGGTAAGACCGTGGAGCAAAGCCTGGAAGCCATCAGGCGCATGCGGGAACTGGACTGCCTGGGGCTGCCCGTGCTGCTGGGGACGTCGCGCAAATCGGTGATTGGCAAAACGCTCGATCTGCCGCCCGACCAGCGGGTGGAGGGCACGGGCGCCACCGTGGCCCTGGGCATAGCCAATGGCGCCGATATAGTGCGGGTGCACGATGTGAAAGAAATGGTGCGGGTGGCCAGGATGACCGACGCGCTGGTGCGGGTGTAGGTATTGCCCTTGGAAGGGGTGGCCGGTATGGACAAAATCATTATGAGCGGTATGACCTTTTACGGGTACCACGGGATGATGCCCCAGGAAAGGGAGCTGGGGCAGGAGTTCGTGGTGGACGCGGAATTGTACCTGGACCTGCGCGCCGCGGGGGAAAGCGACGACCCCGGCTTGACGGTGAACTACGCCGACGTTTACGAGGTGGTGCGCCGGGTGGTAACGGGTCGCCCCCGCAACCTGTTGGAGGCGGTGGCCGAGGCCGTAGCCGCCCGCCTGCTGGAGGGTTTTCCGCTGCAGGAGGTAATGGTGCGGGTGAAAAAACCGGGAGCGCCGGTGCCGGGCCATTTTGCTTTCATGGGCGTAGAAATCAGGCGGTCGCGGGCAGGGGCGGGAAACGGCGATGGTTGAACGCCGGGTGCGCTGTTACATCGGCCTGGGCTCCAACCTGGGGGATAGCAGGGCCAACATTGAAGCGGCGCTGCGGCACCTGGCGGGTGCGCCGGAGATCAGCATGATCGCCGTAGCCCCCTTTTACCGCACCGCGCCGGTGGGTTACACTGACCAGGCTTACTTTATCAACACTGTTGCCGAAATTAACACCTCCCTGTCGCCCCGGCAGCTGTTGCAAAGGCTGCAGGCAATAGAAAACATGCTGGGCAGGGTGCGCACGGTACGCTGGGGGCCCCGGACCGTGGATTTGGACCTATTGCTATACGGCAGCGCCGTAATCGATGAACCCGATTTGCAGGTGCCGCACCCCAGGATGCACCGGCGCGCTTTCGTGATGGTGCCGCTGGCCGACCTGCACCCCGACTTGGTTGTGGCGGGAGAAAAAGCGTCCGCCCTGGCCCGCCGGCTGGCCCGCGAGCAGGAGATAACCAGGTATGCCGGCGCATAAAAAAGCAGGTGAAAAGCGTCTCGAAGGCCCGGGCTCCTGGGGGTGCAGTACAAGACATGTTCATTTTATGAACATTTACTTTTAATAAGTTAACATTTTCTGCTGGTTTTCACGGGCAGCGACATGCTAGCGACATGCTTTTGTAGCGCGGTATCAAAATTGCGTGTAAAAACAAAAACTTTGTAATATTGGTAAGAAAACTAGGGGGGATACAAAAAGTATTGGGAGTTGTTGATATTGGCTTATCAGTTTTCCAGGAAATGGTGATGCATGATGTCCCGGTACGAATCTTTGGTGAACCGAAGAAAAAAAACATAAGGAGCGCGTCGCGTCAGGATGCGCGCCGGCCCGAATCAAGAAACAGGGCGTCTATCCTGTGGCGGCCCGGTTTCGCCTTGAGCGAACCTTTGAGTTTTCCGGCGCGAAGTTGGAATGAGAGCAGGAAACGGAAGTACCCTTTATCAGCAATGCGGAATGTTTTTTGCAAGGTTATGGCGGTGCACTGTAATAGATCAGTCAATAGAAGTCTAAAATCAAAGTATGGAGGCGTTTAGCAGCTACCAACAAGTCAACAAATATTAACAAAACATAACAAAATAGCTACCATAAAATTATAGAACTTTTAACCATCAGCAAAGCGGCAAAAAAGTTGGGTGTCCACCCAAACAGCCTGCGCAACTGGGAAAAGCGCGGCTTAATCAATCCCGTCC
>CAJYBN010000111.1 GCA_913064925.1 uncultured Peptococcaceae bacterium | reverse complement strand
CCCAGGCTGAGCAATTGTCCTTGACTGGGGAAGAGTTTAACGAAAAGATAGCGCAAGCATACGCCAGCCGGCTGTTTCCTGCCGGTGCGCAAAAAAAAACGACCCGCTTTGCGCGGGCCGTAGGTTAGGAGATAATCTATACTGCGGCTTCCGTCACTTCCCTGACGCTAACCACTTTTTTGTGCTTGCCTCGACTCTGGAAGGTTACTATGCCGTCAACTTTGGCAAACAGGGTATCATCCCCGCCGCGTCCCACGTTGCGGCCGGGGTGGATGCGGGTACCCCGCTGCCTGACCAGGATGCTGCCGGCGGTGACGAACTGGCCGTCGCCGCGCTTAACCCCCAGCATCTTGGGATTGGAGTCACGACCGTTGCGCGAGCTGCCTACACCTTTCTTATGCGCCATCTATACCACCTCCGTCATCAGGCCTCGATTTTTTCCACCACAACCCTGGTATACGGCTGGCGGTGGCCTTTCTTGCGCCTGTAATTTTTCTTGGGCTTGTACTTAAACACAATTATTTTTTTACCCTTGCCGTGTTTTTCCGCTTTTAGCACTACTTTGGCTCCTTCCACCAGGGGAGTGCCCACCCGCAGGTCGCCGTCCTTTGCTACGGCCAGCACCCTGTCTACCTCGATTGTTTCCCCGGCGTCAACAGGTAGCTTTTCAATGAAGAGAACGTCTCCTTCCTGTACCCGGTATTGCTTGCCGCCGGTTTCAATAATGGCGTACATACAGTTTCCCCCTTGCTTTTGAGGACTCGCCGGGACCGGGTAGGGCCTGCCCGTTTATCAACCCGCCCCGAGCGGTACTACTTGCGTCTACAACTTAAAATTCTATCATAACGGCCCATTTTGTCAAGGCTTGATCGGCCGGGCCTTGGCATAGGTACGAAAGACCTTGTATATCTCCACAGCTACGGTTTTGCCCACCAGCGCGCCGCCTCCTTCAATGTCCAGGATAAAGCCGTTCACCCGCGCTATACCGTCGTTGTAATTGTTTACGTGCGGCTCCTCAATCTTTACTTCCAGCACCTGGCCGGGCCTGACCGGCAGGGTTTGAGCTTTGATTTCCGCTTGGTCGTAAAGCGGGCTTAAGGTAACCGATTCGATATGGTGCTCGGCGGATCCCCTGATAAACAGGTTCTTACCGGTCCTGGCTTCCAGTTCCCGCAGGTTGGAACCCCCGCTGCCGATGAGCCGGGCGGCCACCAGCGGGTTGGCCTCCACCAAGATGGTATCCGCAGCTGTCTGCTTGGCCATCTGGTATATTTGCTGCTTGATGTTAATGCCCACGGTTTCCTCGGAAAGAACCTTGCCCCGCCCTTCGCAATAAGGGCAGGTTTTCTGCAGCACTTCCGCCAGGCTGGGCCGCACCTTTTTCCTGGTCATTTCCACCAGCCCCAGCTGGGTGATGCCCAGGATGTTGGTTTTGGTCTTATCCTTGCGGATTTCCTCTTCCAGCACGCGCAGCACCTGCTGCCGGTGTTCTTCGCATCCCATGTCGATGAAGTCGACGATAATAATGCCGCCGATGTTACGCAGGCGCAGCTGGCGAGCTATTTCCACCGCCGCCTCCAGGTTGGTTTTTAATACCGTGTCTTCCAAATTGGTGCTGCCCACGTACTTACCGGTATTCACGTCTACAGCGGTCAGCGCCTCGGCCTGGTCAATAACGATGTAACCGCCGCACTTCAGCCAGACTTTACGCTTTAAAGCTTTTTCCAGCTCGGTGTCCACGTTGTGCTCCTCGAATATGTTACCCCTTTCTTCCAGGAACACCTTTACCTTTAAGCGCGGTCCCACGATATCCAGCAAGTCGAGAATTTTTTCGTACTCGTAGCGTGAATCAATGATCAGCCGGTCCACGTCCTCGGTGAACACGTCCCGCAAAATACGCTGCACAAGCTCCAAGTCGCGGTGCAGCAAATTAGGCACCGGCCCGTGGTTGGAACGGTTCATGATCTTGCGCCACAGGCGGGTCAACATGTTTATATCCAACTGCAGCTCATTCTCGTCCACGCCTTCCGCTGCGGTGCGGACAATAACGCCCATGTCCTCCGGCTTGACCCGGGCGGCCATCTCCCGCAGGCGCTCCCTTTTTTTTTCGTCATCGATACGCCTGGAAACGCCGATATAGTCCACCGTGGGCATCAATACCAGGTAACGCCCGGGCAAAGTTACATGGGTGGTCACTCGCGCCCCTTTCGTCCCGATGGGCTCCTTGACGATCTGCACGATCAATTCCTGACCCTGTTTAAGAATGTCGCAGATGTTGGTGCCCAGCATGGAGTTTTCCTGCCCGCTGTCCGGGCTGCGGGCGGGCATGGCGTCTTCCACGTACAAAAAAGCGTTTTTTTCCAGGCCGATGTCTACAAAGGCCGCCTGCATGCCGGGCAGCACGTTCTCCACACGCCCCTTGTATATATTTCCCACCAGGCGCTGGTTGGGCGACCGCTCGATGTATGTTTCCACCAGCAGCTTGTTTTCCAAAACCGCCACTCTGGTTTCCTCTTCGCCCACGTTTATTAATATCTCTTTAAACACTTGATTCACCTGTTTTCATTTAAAGTCAGCCTGCGCCCGCCCGGCTAAGGGCGCGGCGGCCCGCCCCAGTGCAGTTCCGCCCTGGTTATCCGCATGTCGGCCGCGTCCACCGCCAGGCCGGCGCTCCGGAAAAAGGCCTCCGCCGCCTCCTCCGGGCGCACATTTATCGCACCGCCGGTTTTTAGCTCCAGGCGCAGGGCCAAGCCGCCGTCCCGGGACATAACGGATAAGTCCAACAGGCCCGGGCGGATGTCTCGCCGCTTACCCCTGCGCGTTACTTCAATTTTCTCCTGGGCCAAAAACCTTTCTACGGCGCCGGCGGGCAGCATACCGGGCAAAGCATCGCCGTCCACCTCGACGTGGTAAACGGCTCTGTCCAGCACGGCCGCCAAAGCCGGGGTACCGGCCGGCACTTCGACCACCTCCCGCACCGCCAGGCCCGGAGGCAGCGCTTCGTTCAAGCGGCCGGCCAGTTCTCGCGGCGTTACGGGGTGCGTCATTTCCACGTCCACAAACTCCGCCAGTCCCTCCACTCCCACGGGCAGCGGGGCGGCGAAACTGAAGCGGGGGTGAGGGTTAAATCCACCGGAAAAAGCCACCGGCAGGCCGGCGCGGCGCATGGCCCTCTCCAGCTCACGCACCAGGTCCAGGTGAGAAATATAGCGGGCCGGGCCGGTTTTGCTATAGCATATCCTGTACCGGGGCAATTTTCCCACCTCCTACCAGGCGCGGTTTAACTTCCAGCATAGTGCACAGGCCGCACCCGGGGCAGCGGCCTTCCCGGCAGTCGGGAGTGGTCTGCCCGCGCATGGCCCGCCGGTGTTCCCGCACCAGGTACTCCTTGCTCACCCCCGCGCTGATGTGGTCCCAGGGCAGAGTATCTTCGTAAGCATACCGCCGGTAGGCGTAGGCGCCGGGATCGATGCCGCAGGCGGCGAACGCCTCCCGCCACTTGGCAGGAGCGAAAAGCTCCGACCAGCCGTCGAACCGGCAGCCCCTACGCCACGCGCTTTCAATGGCAGCGGCCAGGCGCCTGTCGCCGCGGGACAGTACCGCCTCCAGGAAACTGCTCTCCGGGTCGTGCCAGTTGAACACCAGGCCCCGGCCGCGCAGTCGCCGGCGCAAATAAGCCTGCTTGCGCCTCAGTTCGTCCAGGGTGTCCTGGGGTTCCCACTGAAAAGGAGTATGCGGCTTGGGCACGAACGAAGACGCGCTGACGGTTACCTTTAGCCTCCTCCCGGCCCCGAACTGGCTGCGGCCCACGTCCAACACCCGCCGGGCCAGGTCGGCAATGCCTGCCAGGTCGTCATCGGTTTCGGTGGGCAAGCCGATCATAAAATATAGCTTGACGGCCTGCCAACCCCCCGCAAAGGCGGCGGCCACGGCTTCCAGGAGGTCGCTTTCGGTAACGCCCTTGTTGATCACGTCCCGCAGGCGCTGGGTGCCTGCCTCGGGCGCAAAGGTGAGGCTGGAACGGCGCACCTTTTGTACCTCCCGGGCCAGGCCAACCGAAAAGGCGTCCACCCGCAGGGAGGGCAGCGATACGTTTATGCCGAGGGGGCTGTACTGCGCCGTGAGCTCCTGGATCAGGGGACGCACCTGGGAGTAGTCCGTGGTGCTCAGGGAACTGAGCGATAATTCGTTCCAGCCAGTAGAGCGTAAAATTTCCCCGGCCTGGCGCAGCAAAGTGTTTGGCTCCTTTTCCCGCACGGGGCGGTAGATCATACCCGCCTGGCAGAACCGGCAGCCGCGGGTGCATCCGCGCTGCACCTCCAACATGGCCCGGTCGTGCACCGGATTAATGACGGGCACCAGCGGCCGGGTGGGGAAAAAGGCGCCGTCCAGATCGGCAACCGTCCTTTTACGCACCTGGCGGGGCACCCCTTCCTCCACCGGCACGACGGACTGCACCATTCCTTTTCCATTATACTCCACCCGGTAAAAAACCGGTACGTAAATTCCTTCTATGCCGGCCAGGTGCAGCAGCATTTCCCGCCGTTCCGCCCCGCGCCGGCGCATGGCCAGGTATGCGTCCAGCAGCTCGTGCAAAACTTCCTCCCCCTCGCCGATGACAAAAGCGTCGATGAAATCGGCCAGGGGTTCGGGGTTAAAGGCGCACGGGCCGCCCGCCACCACCAGGGGATAGCCGCCCCCGGCGCGCTCCGCCGCGCGCAGGGGGATGCCGGCCAGGTCCAGCATGTTCAGAATATTGGTATAGGTGAGCTCGTACTGCAGCGTAAAACCAACAATGTCAAAATCCCGCACCGGCCGGCGGGATTCCAAGCTGAACAGGGGCAAGCCCGCTTGACGCATCTGCTTTTCCATATCCGGCCAGGGTGCAAACACCCTTTCCAGCAAAGCGTCGTCGCGCCCGTTGACTATACCGTATAAAATCTGCAGGCCGAGGTGGCTCATGCCCACTTCGTAAACATCGGGGAAGGCGAACGCCATTCTTATCGCAGCATCGTGCCAGTCCTTGCGCACCGCGTTCCACTCGCCCCCGACGTACCGGCCGGGCTTTTGCACTTGGCGTAAAATTCTTTCCAACTGTTTATCCACCTTGTCGCCTCCGCATCCACGCCTTCCCATGATAAATAACACTATTCACCGCAAAAATCAAGCCTCTCATTATTTTACCCGTTTTTGTAGTAAACCTGTCACGGTCCCTGCGGCCGGCGGACCAGTTCTCCCACCGGAATGTCCGCCCCTTGCTTTACCAGGGCATCGATGACAGCGGCCTCGGTCACGGTACCCCGGTACTGCAAGTCGCGATCCAGCACCGTTACCAGGTGGAACCGGCGCGGGGCGAACGGGCGAACCAGCCGCCCCAAGGGTACGCTTTCCAGAGCCACCAGCTGGGCGGCAGGCAACACCCCGTGTTGGACCAGTTCCTCCCGCTTGTGCATAACCAGCCTGGCGAATAAAAACGGGGCCGCCCGGCGTTCCCTGGTGGCGGCGTAAAGAAGGAAAAGCGCGGTTACCGGTATGTCCAGCCCGCAATAACCACCCCACATGCCCAGCGTGCCGGCCAGCAAGATGACGAGGGCGCAAATCTGGCCCAGCCCGGCCGCCCGGTAAGTAGCCCGCCTGATGCCCACGCGACTCGCCAGGTACGCCCGGTAGATGCGCCCCCCGTCCAAGGGAAAGGCCGGCAGCATGTTGAAATAAGCCACCAGCAGGTTGCACTGCAAAAAAAACGGGCCCAGTTCGGCATGCCAGAGCCCGTAGTTCTTCAGCGCCACGCCCAGGGCGAACAAAGCCAGGTTACTGGCCGGGCCCGCGGCGGCAACATATGCCTCCCGCACCGGGTCCGTCGCCAGCTCACCGCCTGCCCGGGCCACGCCGCCGAAGGGCAGCAGTTCCACCTTTTCCATGGACACGCCCAGGCGGCGGGCCACCAGCACGTGAACCATTTCGTGCACCAGTACCACCGCAAAGGCAACCAGGCCCCGGCTCAACACGCCGGCCACGAAAAACAGGGCCAGCAGCGCCAGGAAAAAGGGGTTTAACTCCAGTTCCACCCCCAACAATTGACCGATGCGCATCCCGGCACCTCCATCATTCGGCGCCGCCCTGCAGCCGCGGCAGCGGGTTTACCAGCTTGCCGCCTTCTCGCAATTCAAAGTGCAGGCCGCCGCCGGGCACGTCCCCCTCGTCCACCACGGCAATGACCTCTCCGGCCTGCACCAGCTGTCCCTCAACCACGGCCGGGTCGGCAACGCCGCCGTATAAAGTATACGTGCCGCCGCCGTGCGCGATCAAAATGTAACGCCCCAGCAGCCTGTCGGTGCCGATACGTTCCACCCGGCCGCCCAGGGCGGCCACTACGGTGGCCCCTTTGGGAGCGCTAATGTCGATCCCAGCATGGAACCTCTCCATGTCATCCAATGGTGATTGCACCCAGCCGAATTCCCGCACCACCTTACCGGATACGGGCACGCATAGTTTCTGCTCTTCCGTCAGGCCCGACCCCGCCACGGGTTTGGCCATGCTGCCCGCACCGGGGGTACCGTACAGCACGGGGTTGTCCCAGTTAACCAGTTGAGCGGCCAGCTGCACCGACTTGCTGATCAGCGGTTGAAAGTTCCATTCCGCCGTCAGCAGGTAACGCAAATTTTCCCGCACCTGTTCACCCAGGGGGTGCGGAGCCTGGCGTGCCGCTACCAGTACGGCCAAAATAATCAAAACCGCAACAACGCGGAAAAGACTGCTGCGGCCGCCCCGGCGCCCGGCGGAATGCAGCGCTGGCCGGTACCCCGAGGCGGATTGATAATAGGTTGACCAATCATCGGACCCGTTTTTTTTGCGCCCCCCAATGCGGGGCAAACCGCCCCATTTCAAGGCATTTCCCCCCTAACCGTAATGGTTGCTGTAAAATATATATACTGGGGGAAATGGATAAATATGACATATTTACAGCCGGTGCAGAGTGAAATTAACCCGGTCGTGCAACATGACCACGGCCACCTGATCCTTGCTTTCGTACCCTTCGGCTTCCACAGCAACCCGGTAAGTGCCGGGACTAAGGTCCCGAAACGCGTAGCGGCCGTCCCGGTCGGTATGGTCGGAGGCAATTATTTCATCCCCGGTCATCCCCATCACGCTCACCAAAGCCCCCCGCACCGGCAGGTTGTGAGGAAACTCCCTGACCGTTCCTTCCAGGATAACGTAGCTTAAGTAAGTCACCTCCAGGGTAAGCGTTCCCACCACCGAAACGCGCCCCATGCGAGCGCTCACTTTATCCACGGTGATATCGTGGTGAACGGAAACAATGTCGTTAAAATCGTTAACATGCCTGAGCCTGATAAAACTGGTTATGTCGACGTTCTTGCTCAATTTCCTGCGACCGTCCCTGTCTTCCGCCAGTGTCTCCCTTGCCGGCAGAAGCGCGAACATGCGGGCCACCACGTCTACCCGCAGTACTGAGTTTTCCAGCAGCTGCGGGCGGACGTCCTCCACCCGGGCCAGAACCTCCACTTCATCCACCCCCGACGGCACGACCAGCGACCCGTACCAGTTTATTTTTTTCCCGGCCTGCTGGCGCACGGCGCTTTCCTTGCCCATGGCAACCTCCATGAACTACTGTTTCATCGAATTTATCCTTTGTCAAAAGCAGCTTGGAAATACGCCCGGTCCGCCGAAAAAAGACGGGCCTGGGGCCCCTCAAAAGACAGGCTCCCGGCCCGTTAGAAAATTATCTTTTGCCTGCGCAGGTAAACGTTAAGCAATATGCCTATGGCAGTCAAATTGGTAATCATGTTGCTCCCCCCGTAACTGAACAGGGGCAGCGGCAGGCCGGTGATTGGCATGATGGCGACGGTCATGCCCACGTTGACCAGTATATGGAAGGTGAACATGCTTACCACGCCCACCGCCAGCAGCAGGCCGAACGTGTCCTTGGCTTCGGCGGCAATGCGCACTCCCCGGTACAAAAACACGCCGTACAAAACCAACAGAAGGAAAGCGCCCAGAAAACCAAACTCCTCAGCCAGCACAGAAAAAATGAAATCGGTATGCCTGATGGGTAAAAATTCCAAGAAACTCTGGGTACCCAGCATCAGCCCCTTACCCCAGAAGCCGCTGGAGCCGATGGCGATTTGCGACTGGATTACGTGGTAACCCGCCCCCTGTATGTCGGACCAAGGGTCGAGAAAAATGATCAGCCTTTTCAGTTGGTAATCATGCAGGGGAATCCAGGTGCCGAACTTGAGGTGGGACCAAATCATGCCGACCACCCCGGCCAGCCCCGCGCCGAAAGTGCCCACCACCAAGAAGGGCCGCGAGCTGGCCATAAACAGCATACCGAACAAAATGGCCATAAACACCAGCGACGTTCCCAGGTCGGGCTGCATTAAAATAAGCGCCATGGGCGCCCCTACAAAGATGAAACAAGGCAGCATTTCCTTCAGGCTGCGCAGTTGCCCCTCCCTTTTAGCCAGGAAGTCCGCCAGGGTAATAATGATGATCAGCTTGGCAAACTCCGAAGGCTGAAAAACAAAAGGGCCGATGTTTATCCAGCGCTGCGCTCCCATGGCCGTTTGACCCAGCACCAGCACCGCGCCCAGCATCAACAGGTTCAACACGTACAGGTGACCCGTGTACTTGCGCCAGTCCTCGTAGGGGATGTACAGGACCGCCGCGGCGACCAGCGTACCTAGCAAGGCCCAGATAAGTTGCTTATAAACATACTCTTTTTTCATCCACAGCAGGCGCTGTAAAATATTGGCTTCCAGCAGCTTATCTATATCCAGGCCAAGGCGCGTCCACCAGCCGAAATCCGTGCTGGCGCTGCCGATAATGATCAAGCCGAAAATAATGATAATCCAGGTTGTCCCCATTAAGGTAAAATCCAGGTTTTTCCATAGGCGCCTGGTTCCCATGCTGCGCTCACCGCCCCGTGGCTGCATGTTTTATTCGTCATTGTAATTAATTATATAACAGCGCAAAACATAAAAAAACCGGTAATAAATGAAGCTACCGGCCATGCCTGTATCTAAAATCAAGCGCTTTCCGTTTGAAACCTTCTTTTCATTTTCTTGACGGGTATGTTGGCCACCAGCGCTACCTGCTTTTCATCGCTTTCCAAAGTTACTTCCAAGATCGGAAG
>CAJYBN010000110.1 GCA_913064925.1 uncultured Peptococcaceae bacterium | reverse complement strand
CGTGGTCCCGCAGGGGAATTACGGAACGGAACAAGAACTGTCCGCCGCCGCGGTGGCCAGCGCCGCCAGCGCGGGCGCGGGCGTTGATACCACTCTAACCATAAGTGCCGGAAATACAGGCATAACCGACGGTACGGTATACCAAGTATACGCCGTGGACGGGGCGAGGAACATATCCCAGCCCGCGGAGACGACGTTCATAGCGGACCTCACCAGGCCCGAGGTGGCCGCCCTGTCACCGGAAAATGGGGCCACCGGCGTGGCGGTGGACACGGACCTGGTGATTGCTTTTAGCGAGCAAGTTATCGCGCAAAGCGACGGCAATATCACACTCTATTACAGTGACCAGCAAATAGCTATAGCAGCCGACGATACATCACAAGTAGGCGGCAGCGGCACCAATACTATCACCGTAACCCCCTCGGTACCCCTGGAACACAACACGCATTACTACGTGCAGGTGGATTGGGGCGCGTTTACCGATCTCGCCGGGAACCCGTTTTTAGGCATAGCGGATGACAGCACGTGGTGCTTTGATACCGGGGCCGAGCAGGACAATGTCCCCCCCACAGTATCGGTTTCAACCGTAGCCGGTGACAACGTAGTGAACATAGCGGAAAAAGCTGCGGGTTTTAACGTGGTGGCGCAAAGCAGCGAGGGAACGGGAAGCATCTACGTGGTCCCGCAGGGGAATTACGGAACGGAACAAGAACTGTCCGCCGCCGCGGTGTCCAGCGCCGCCAGCGCGGGCGCGGGCGTTGATACCACGATACCTGTAAGCGCTGGCCATGCCGGAATCACCGACGGCACGGTATACCAAATATACGCCGTGGACGGGGCGGGGAACATATCCCAGCCCGCGGGTACGACATTCAGGGCGGACCTCACCAGGCCCTCAGCGGCCACCCTATTTCCGTCAAACGGCGCCACCGGCGTGGCGGTGGACACGGACCTGGAGATTACCTTTAATGAAGATGTTGTTGCTCGCGGCGGGAACTTACTGCTGAAAGAAACTCTGGATGACAGTACCGTGGTCACAATCCCCGTAGAGGGGACCCAGGTAACGGTTAATAATTCTGAAGTGAGAGTTAACCTCGGTGTAACTCTTGAACCAAATAACGGTTATTACGTAAACGTTGAGCAGGGGGCTTTCACAGACACAGCAGGTAACAATTTCGCGGGAATTACTGATAAAACGTTTTGGAATTTTAGTACTGCTGATAGCTCATTCGTAACACTAACTGTGTTAACCCGTGGCGAGGGTACCATAACTTCAATAAAGGACACTTACCAGCCGGGCGAGACGGTCGTGATTCATGCCATACCCGGAGCGGGTTGGAAATTCAGTCACTGGGAGCTGGACAATAATAATATCGGTGACCTTCCCTCCCTCACCCTAACCATGGACGATAAAAAGCAGCTTTACGCGGTTTTTGACAGGGACCCGGCGGCCAGAATATCGGCGGGGGAATTTCATACACTGTACGTTGATAACAGCGAAAGCGTGTGGGCCTGGGGGAATAATACTTATGGCCAGCTTGGAATCGGTGTTCGAGGGGGCACGCGGGCTCCGGTCCGGGTTAAGGGGCCGCAAGAAGGTACTGATTTGACGGGTGTGGCCGTTGTGGCGGCAGGGAATGCTCACAGCGCGGCTTTAAAAAATGACGGCACTGTTTGGACATGGGGGAATAATTACAGGGGTATACTGGGAGACGGGACCACGGAAACACGATTTGCACCGGTTCAAGTTAAAAAAGGTGATAGTTATTCCACGGACGGGTATTTGCATGATGTTGTGAACATAGCATTAGGAGAAGGTTTTAGCGTGGCTCTCAAGGATGACGGAACGGTATGGACCTGGGGGAACGACAGCCACGGCACGCTTGGTTTGGGAGGATTGCCACATAATTATCAAGTATCACCGGTTCAGGTTAGTAAAGGTAATAGTTCTTCTATGGATGATTATTTACACGATATCGTTGACATAAGTGCCGGCTTGAATCATGTTGTAGCTTTAAAAAGCGATGGAACGGTTTGGACCTGGGGGAGTAATAATCAAGGGCAGCTTGGTATTAACGTGCCTAACAATATAATTAAAACAGCGCCGGTACAAGTAGTAGGCGGGCTTTTATCGGATGACGATTATTTATATGACGTAGTGGCGATATCCGCCGGATCTGATCATACTTTAGCCCTGAAAAAAGACGGTACCGTTTGGGCCTGGGGCAAAAATGATTGTGGTCAGCTAGGGTGGGGGCGTATAAGTCAAAAGGTATTTGCTCCAGTTCAAGTTATAGAAAGGAACGGGGTGCCTTTAACGGGAGTTTGTGCTGTGGCGGCAGGGGGAGACCATTCCGTAGCTGTGAAAACTGATGGAACAGTATGGGTGTGGGGTGATGTCCGCTCTGGCCTGCTTGGTAACGCTCAGGCTGGTGATAACATTAGAGCACCTTATCCTGTTCAGGTACCACAATTGAGTAATATGGTAGCTGTAACCGCGGGAGCTTACCATAATGTTGCTTGTCAAAGCGGAGACACCTTGTGGGCCTGGGGTGACAATCGTTACAGGCAAATTGGCAATGGTACAACAGAGAATGCTTTAACTCCCGTTCAGGTAAACTTTAAGCCAGAGGCACCCGGTTTTTTAAAACTAAAAGTAATTTCCAATTCGGAGATTAAACTATCCTGGGTGGACAAAAGCAGAAACGAAAGCGGTTTTAAAATAGAACGAAGCGAGACAGGTGCTGCAGGTACCTGGGTTGAAGTGGGAACCACGGATGCTGACCGTACCAGTTACACGGATACCGGTTTGCATCCCGATACAACTTATTACTACCGGGTTTACGCTTACAATAGCATGGATAAATCAACATATTCAAACATAAAACACGCCGTAACACGGTGCGTGCAGGTTGGGGAAGATAGGGAAGTTGCCATCAACCCCGCTGAAAATGAACAACTAAATGTCAATGTGCCCTCGGGAACTGGAGGCGCAAGAATGAATATAAGCCAATCAACTACCGTGGATGAGCAGGGCAACAGGAAAGCCGTATTCGCTGGCGGTATAAATATCAACGTGAGCACTGCGGCTGGTGAGATGCAAGTGACAATACCGGCCGGGACGGAAATCTCCGGCCCGGGGGATGAATGGAATGGTATTATTAATGTCCCCACGGTAACGGAGGTGGAGCATACCATTTCCAACGCCCGCGCAGTGGAAGCCATTGAAATAGGATTTGGTGATGTTGAGCTGCAATTCGACAAGCCCGTAAAAATACTCTTTGAAGGCAAGTCGGGAAAACGCGTGGGTTATTCCCGTTCGGGACAATTCCATGAGATTACCCGGGAACTGGGCGTTGAATACTTTGACGCGGAACCGGGTGCCGTGCAAAGTGCCATGGGGAATGATCGAGAAGCCTATGTTGACAACGGCACCGACATTGCGGTCTGGACCACTCACTTCACCAAGTTTATCACTTACGAACCCGTGGAGACTTCTTCCGGTGGGGGCGGAGGTTCTCCGTCCAACCAGCGCAGCAAGAAGATAGAAGCGGGTGAAGGCGGGACGCTCACCTATTCCGGGGCCGTTGTGGAAGTTCCGGGAGACGCTCTTTCCGCCGATACAACCTTCACGATCAAGAAACTTTCGTCGTGGCAAAAAGAGCGGGTGGTGCCAGCCGACCTGCGAGTTAAGTTGTGCAGCGATGTCTACGAAATAACCACTTCGGGCGGGGCGGGTATTGACGGGGAGATAACCGTCAAGCTGGCTTATGATGATGCGGATGTTGGGGAAGAAGAAAGGCCCGTCATGCATTATTATGACGGGGAAAAAGAAGAATGGGTGGAAGTTAAGACCGCGGTGGAATACGACGAAGACGAGGGTGTTTTTTACGCCGTCGCAAAAGTGAATCACCCGGCCAAGTTTGCAGTATTCCGCGTGGCGAAGGAAGTTGAACAGCCCGCTGCAGTAAGCTTTACGGATGTGGAAGGGTACTGGGCCGAGGAAGCGGTATATAAACTGGCGGCGGCGGGGTTGATCAACGGTTACCCGGACGGCACTTTCCGGCCGGAAAAAGAGATCACCCGGCTGGAAGTAACGGTGATCCTGGCCAGGGCGCTGGGCTTGGGTGAGAACAGCCCGGGAATTGACGTCTTCGCGGACGCGGGTAGTATTCCCCGGTGGGCCAGGGGCGCGGTGGGCGCGGCGGTAAAGGAAAACCTGGTGCAGGGTTACCGGCGGGGAGACGGCGAGCTTGTTTTTTCGGGGTCTAAGCTCGTCACCCGCACCGAGCTGGTTGTTATGATAGCCCGGGTCCTGGAGCGGGAGCTGGGGACAATTGCCGCGGCTTCGCCGCAATTTGCCGACGCCGAAAAAATACCCGGGTGGGCGAAACGGGCCGTAGGTGTGGCTGTAGCCAAAGGTATTATCGGCGGTTACCCCGACGGCACTTTCAGGCCGGAAAAACGCACCACCCGGGCGGAAGCGGCCACCATGCTGCTGAGGGTGTATAGCTTGATAAATTAGACCATGGTTATGGAATACCGGCGCCTATAACTGGTGCGGTTGCTATTTTTTGGGATTGCGGTGGCGGGGAAACAAGTAAGTATAATGGAAAAGCGGGGTTGATCAAAATGGCCCCCCGGTTTCCCGGTCACCTGTTTACGTATTTCTTCCGGGCCAGAAGCGTTGCTTTTTCGAAAAGCATATCGGAAAAGTGTTGGCGGGCCTGTTTAAGCTTCCTGTAGTAAGTGGACGTGGAGAGGTTTAGTTGCTGCGCCGCCTGCTCCCTGCTGCCCGCCTGCAGGAACGTTACAGCGAGGATCCCGGCCTGGTCGGGATCCAACTCATTAATTATTTTAATAGCCAGTTCGCGATTTAAGGCGCCCGGGGTGTAATTTTCGTTGTTGCCTGCATCCAGCAATTCCGCGGCCAGCGGGGCCAGGGCATGGCGGGAGAGGGTGGCGTCGTCGTCGAGGCCGTTGAGCAGCTCGTTCACCTGCTCCCGCCAAAACTGCTTGCTGCACGTTACCAGGGTGTACAACCAGTGCGGCAGGTACCTGCCCACTGCCAGCCATTCATACCACAGCTCGATGCTTGCGTGGCGAAAGTCCAGCTCGTAGGCGGGGACCGGCTCGGTAAAAGCGGTATCGTATATTCCCGGAATTTTCCTGAAGCCCAGTCCGGATACAAGCGCGCGGTAAATGCTGTGCGGGGTGGTGGTAACTATGCGCACGCCGTCCCGCAGGCAGCGTTTCGTCAAGTCCTGCAGCAGGCCGCTGAGCACGGCGGGGTCGTTGACGTTTATGGGCACGAAGTGCCTGATGAAGTAGGTGTCGGTCTCGTGTTCCGCAATTTTGCACAGGTGGTTCAGCTCTTTCCTGGGCAGGCTGTTGAAGTAGGAAGATGTGGCCGGGGAATGTAGAAAATAGCCCATTGTTGTTCTGCAGGCGGGGACCGTTGCGTGGTAACCCACTATGTTCCGGTTCTTGTCTTTCAGCATGCGGAAATACGGCCTGGCGTAGCGCAGCAAGTTTTCCGTATCTTCCGTGGCGGCGTCCACCTGCTCTTCGGAAAAACCAAGGACGCGGGATGATACTTTCCACACGTCTACCACCCGCGAAAAGTCGTCTTCTGTGGGCGGGGTGACGGTGAGCTCGCTGGTGCTGTCGTTCCCCAGGTTGAAAAATATTCTCCGGGCGAAGTCGTCTTCACAGAGGTATATGCGGTGCAAGTAAATGTCTTTTTTATCCCGGGGTTCCTCCTTTTGTTCCTGCAGGTAGTAATAACCGAGGGCTTTTTTCTTATAATGGTAATACTGCTTGGGGGCGTACTTTTTCAGCGAGCTGCGTATGGAATGGCTGACAACGTCGTGGACCTGCCAGCTTTTTTTGTTCCGGGAAACGAAAGACAGCCGGCTCAAGCGCGCGAAATCCTCGTCCGGCACCGGGTGGGAAACCATATGGGATAACAAATCGCGGTCAAAGGAATGCACTATGCTTGCCGCTTCCAGCAGCGTAAAAACGTTTTCACCCGTGACTTCGGAGACTAGAAAGGAAACGTAATCCGACTGGATCAGATCCCTGTCTATGGCCGCCGGGCTGTCGCTCTTTGCTGCGGCCATGGCGAAAAGGCTCAGCAGCAGGGGATTTCCTCCGGAAAAACTAAAAGCCCTGGGAGCTATTTCCGCCGGCAGCCCCGCGTTTTTCAAGTATAGTTCCACCATTTGTCTGTTGAAAGGCTGAAGCTGCACCACTTTCATGTTTTTGCCGGTTGCCGGGGCTTTTCTACCGGCCATTATCACGGGTATCGCTTCTGCCAGCCCGGACAGCGATTTAGCAATTGCATCCCCCTGGGGCCCCATCATTTCGAAGGTGTCCACCAGCAAAAGGGTGTTGCCGGGGTAGCTTTTGGCGTTCCAGGCGCGGTAGGGGTTGCCCTTGATTTCCGCGCTTTCCGCCAGTAGTTTAGTAAAACTCCACAGGTCGCTGTACAGGCAGTTCTTGCAGTCTACGAAAACGGGGTTGAAGCGGTATTGGGATTCCGTTTCCTCCTTGATCATGTTCAGAAGGGTCGTTTTTCCGCTGCCGCCTTCCCCCGCGAAAAAAAGTACCGGGTACGGCGGCTTACCCTTTATTGTGGAAAGTGATAAGTTCAGTTCTTTATCCCTTCCTATAATATACCGGTTTTGGCCTCCTGCGGCACGCTTCTTGATTTTCATGAATTTATTCTCCCCCGCCTTTCATTTTTTCCAGCACCTCTCTGCCCAGTTCGTATATGGCGTTTTGTATCTTCCTGTACATGGTCCTTTCGGGTACGCCCAGTTCCGCTGAGAGCTGGCGCAAAGTGGAGGACCTTTTTAAGTAAAGTACTTCCAGGGCCCTGGCCGTCTTTCCTCTGACGATATAAAGACCTTGCAGGAAATGGGTTATAATATTTCCAACAAAGTTTGGAGGCGGTTGGGTACCAATGGAGCAAGGTGTTTACCTGTATCATTGCTAACCCTACTTAGGGAAGCTTTTGATTATATACCCGGCAAACTGTTTCAGGTCGCTAATATTATATTTAAGGATCGTATATACAATTTCCGGGTCGATTTTGGCATAATTGTACACTATGAGGTTCCTAAACTGAGCCATTTTGGTCAGCTGAGCCAGGCTTTTGCGGGGGATATACCCGTTTTCGGCAAGTACGTGAAAAATATCCTTGTTGCTCTCGGGTTCGCGTAGTTTTTCGCTGGATATTATGTGGCTTCCGATATCCAGGCAGCACTCTATGGCCAGGTGCAGTGTTCTTTCTATGTAACGGCGCGTTTTTTTGTCCTGTAAAAAATCACCCAGTGGTATTTCCTGGGCTTGTTTTAGGTCGTCGAGATACTCGGCAAGGTACTTAAGCTTTTCCCTGATAACTTCCTGCTCAACCAAAAATGTTTCACTCCCTGAACTTTTGTAAAATGTTTTTGTTCCTGGCCTCGTAAAGGGGCAGCATATCAAAATACTGCCGGCGGGAAATAACTTCAAAGTTGATGCGGGCCGGCCTGTCATTTTCCAATAGCAAAATTCCTGTTTTAAGTATTTGGTGCTGCAGCGCCAGGGGAGCCTCCATGATATCCACTACGTCAAACGGCCGGCCAGTTTTATGCTCCAGCTCCATACCGGCAGTTAATATAAAGTCGAACCTTTTCATTTTATCCTTAATCTTGGCATCCAGTAAAACGGCAATATCGATATCGCTTTTTTTACGCATCAAGTCTTTGGCAGCGGAGCCGAAAAGATAGACGGCTGAGACATTTTTATTGCTGGCAAAGTATTCAATTATTTTGTCAGTAATGTCTTTCATGCGTATGCACCTTTTCCCCACTCGATTTGCTTTTTAATGGCGTCAACTAGGCGGGATGCTTCTTTAAAGTCGGTTTTCGCGGGGTTTTGTATAGACAACAGAAAATCTCCCTTCGGGGTGTCAGGCTCGACTTACCAGCTTATTAACTTATATTAATTATAAAGCAAGCTCCCCCGGTTGAGAAGATGAGCCAGTGGGCAAAACAAGGCCTGGCCAGTCATTAAAGTGGTTTGATGTGCGGCCGGTAAATAACCCGGTATACTTGAGAGGGTAACGGATAAGGAAATTTGCGTATTTTCCCGCCCGGGCCGCCTTTTTGTTGTCATATTTTAAGTATTCCCGCCAGGAAAACCTTTTCAAGCTGCAGCTGGAGAAAGTTGAATTTTAGTACAAAACATGCGCTTGTTGAACCGCTCTTCTTTGTAGAATTGGGGCTCTATGTGGACTAAAACATACCCGTGCCTTAACTGGTGGATCTTGTAACGGGTACCGGTTTTGTTTTGCAAACGGCGTCAGTACCGGGCGGCATTCTGGTATGGGAGCGGCGCGTTATGATCCGCACTTCTTTTTTATTTCTCCGGCGATTTGCTCCAATGGCCCTAAAGGCCAGGGCTTTACGGTGCATCTTGGTAATTGACAGTATTTTTCCAAGCAGCACTCTATGGTTAGGTGTGGTATTCTTTCTTTGTAACGACGCGTTTTTTTGTCCTGTAAAAAATCATCCGGTAGTATTGCCTGGGCTTGTTCCAGGTCGTTGAGATACTCGGTAAGGTTTAGAATACATACCTGAAGAGGATACATGAAAAAACCCATTGCGGTACTCTACAAAGCGGTCGAAAAACATTCAATAGATCGATCCCGAAATGAATAGTTTTACTTACCTAATCTGGAGGCTTTCCTATGATATGAGCATATCATACTTTAAGCGGTTTTCGTTCGCGTTTCGTTCGCTCTTTTTCGGGGAACTAACCAGGCAGGCACTCAAAGAAAGCCCTTACTTCTTACCTTTCTCCCTCACCAACCGTTCATACTCGTTTAACACAACATCCAGCATCCGGCTGACCGCTATAACTTCCGTGTCAGTCAGGTCTTTATCCATCGCCACATCTTGTAACTTTTTCCGCAGTTCCTGAATTTTGGTTAAGATCTCTTCCAGCTCTTTAGACAATAAAATCTCTCCTTCCCTGTGAAAAGTTAGTTTTAGATTGCCCACAGGGAAGGAAAATATGTAGCTTGCTCTCCACTCCTACGCAGCCGGCCGCAAAATACGACCCCGAGTACATACATGAGACTTCGGTTTGGTAAGGCAAATCGGCAATAAGAAAACCCGCCACCAAGTGGCGGGTTAAAGCTCACATAGTGACAGATAGCTAATGGTAACAGTCAACCATATCTTCTGTCAAGAGAAATTT
>CAJYBN010000109.1 GCA_913064925.1 uncultured Peptococcaceae bacterium | reverse complement strand
CAGCCGGCGCAACTCGTCCCTGGTCAATGGAAAGCTCCTTTCCCTGGCATTTTGCTTTTTTAATATAAATTAAATAAATTATAACACAGCAAAAAATTTTCCTGCCCACCACCGGGTATGCTTTTTGGCGAAGCCTTATTTTTATTATTCAGCCCGCCGGGGCGGCGCACCCGCAAAAAAGCCCTGTTCAGTCTGGAACAGGGCCGTTTTGGCCTATGCCTCAAAGCTCCCATCTTCGGGGGACTGCCCGGCGACCTTACCGGCGGCCTTCTTTCTGGCGTGCAGCAGTACCTTCTGGTAAGTATATATGATCAGCAGCACCGCCAGTCCCACGGCATCCGTAAACAGCCCCCCGTGCACCAGGCTGATGCCGCCCAGGAACAGCAGTACCCTTTCCCACCAGAAGCAATGCCTCTCCAGGTAACCCACCAGCGAAGAACTGACGCCGGCCATACCGATCAAGGCCGTCACTATAGCGATGGTCAGTTTTAAGGGCTCAGCCTCGTGAAGCACCAGCACCGGGGACAGCACGAACATATAAGGCACCAGGAAGGCGCCGATGGCCACTTTTACCGCCTGGATGCCGGTTAGGAAAGGGTTACTGCGGGCTATGCCCGCCCCGGCGTAAGCCGCCAGCGCCACCGGCGGTGTTATGTCGGCCACGATGCCGAAGTAAAACACAAACAGGTGGGCAGCTATCACGGGTACGCCGTCGAAAGCCAGCAGCGCCGGCGCCGCCATCGTAGCAGTGATAACGTAGTTTACCGTGGTGGGCAGCCCCATGCCCAGAAAAATACAGGCCACCATGGTAAACAGCATGGTTAAAAACAGCTTGTGGCCAGCCAGGTCCAGAATGCCCCCGGCCATTTTCAAACCGAGACCGGTGAGAGTAACCACGCCGACGATGATCCCCGCCGCGGCGCAGGCGGCTATCACGGGAAGCGCGGCGCGGGCGCCCTCTGCCATGATTTTGAAAAACAGCGGCAGCGTCATCTTGTCTTCGGGTTCAATATGGTAAAACCTGGCTATAATCATGGCCAGTATATTCATGGCAAACGCCACGGCTATACCCACCCAGGCGGCCCGCATAGGGGATTGCCCGATGGACAGCACCACGATAATGGCCACCAGCGGCAGCAAGAGGTAACCTTTTTTCATCAGCAGGGCCATCACCCCGGGCAGCTCGCTCCTGGGAATTCCCAGAATACCCAGTTTCTTGGACTCATAGTGCACCGCGATGAATTCACCGGCAAAAAAGAGCAGGGCCGGTACCAGCGCGGCCACGATAATCTGCGAGTAGGGCAGGCCGGTAAACTCGATCATCAAAAAGGCAGCCGCGCCCATGATGGGCGGCATGATCTGCCCGCCCGTAGAAGATGACGCTTCCACCGCCGCGGCGAACTCGGGGGTGTATCCCGCCCGCTTCATCAGCGGAATTGTAAAAGCACCAGAACCCACCGTGTTGGCCACCGAACTGCCGGTGACCGTGCCCTGGAAAGCGCTGGAAATAACCGTCGCCTTGGCGGTACCGCCAGTCATCCACCCGGTGAGGGCCAGGGCCATGTCGCTGAAAAATTTCTCAATGCCCGTGTTCTGCAGCACCACGCCGAACAACAGGTAAAGGTAAATAAAAGTGGCGGAAATGGCGATGGGTATGCCGAGAATCCCTTCCAGGCTCAGAAAGGAGTAGGTAATGATGCGCTCGAGACCGAACCCGCGGTGCTGCAAAAAGCCCGGCATGTAAGGCCCCAGGTAGGCGTAAGCCAGCATGGCCAGGCCCACCACCACGATGGGCATGCCCACCAGCCGGCGGGCCGCCTCCAACACCAGCAGCACCGCCACCGCGGCCACAATGTAATCCATGTCGTTGTACATCCCCACCCGGCTGATGATATCCTCATAAAAAAAGCCGCGGTAAAAACCAACGCCGAACGCCAGCAGCGACAGTATCACGTCGTAAACGGGAATTCCCGCGTCCTTGAGCGTGTAGTTCCTGGCCAGCTGCATGACGAACAGCACGGGCACACCCACCAGCAGCACGTAGCTGGTTATTTCGCCCTGCAGGTACAGGACTACGGCTATGCCGCTCAATAACAAAGTTAAGACCCAACCGTATAGCTTAACCTTGCCGGCCTGTTCAATCTTGTTGCCCGGGTAAAGCAAGAAAGCCAACCCCAGCCCCAAGGCCAGGTGATAGCCGCGCTGCTGCGAGGACGGCAGAGTACCGAAAATGGCGGTGTATAACTGGTAAAAACTCATCAGAACGCTGATGACGAAAATGATCCTGAACCACCAGCTGCCGGTTTGCTTGCGGTACTGCGACTCGGTGTCGTATTTTTCCATCAAGGTCTGGTGGTCAAGCTGGGCATCATCGATTTCCTCGCTTAAGTCATTCCCCATAGAATTCTGTCTGTTTTTCACCGTAACGGGGCTTTTTTCCTTTTCCGACTGGTTTTCGCTGTATTTCTTGATAAACAACTACCCCCTTCCTGTCGTGAACTTGTGTTAAAATACGGGCCTGACAGATATCTCAACAAAAGCCCCTCCGCCGGCGATATCCAGAAAGCGAAGAATGCTGCCGTCTTCAAACACGAGTCTGTGGTCAGCTACAACCTGCCCGACCCGCAGGGGTATACGTGAAAAATGCCTGTTTCGGTATTTTATCTTGTAGTAACCGTCTCCGACAATAAATTGCGTGGTTTCAAAAGATGTCTTTTCGGGGCCCACCGGCAGGTTGGCCCCGAAAGAATCGTAACGCATTTCCTGCAAAGCCAAAGTTCTGTTGTCCTGCACGCAAAATGTCTCCAACACCGGCTGCCTGGTAACCGAATGGACGTGGACCAGGTCGAAGCCCTCGCCTACCTTGAGCAGCCTGCTGTAAAGGATCTGGCCGGTATCGTGTTCCTTCACTTCCAATACGGCATAATTATGGCGGGCATAAAAAGCGGCACCGGCCAGGGTGATCACCAGGCACGCACAAATGGCAAGATAATGAGCACCGCTCCGGGTGCTCATTGCTTTTTTCTTAACCATGTTCCCGCCAGCCCATACTTACCATACTTACATCATGCCTTTTTCCTTGTAATACTTAACCGCTCCCGGGTGAAACTCCACCGGCTCAATTCCCTTCAGGGCGTTGTCGATTGTAATTTGTTCGCCCCGGGCGTGGCCCTTGGCGATTTCATCGGTTTTCTCGTACATGACCTTGGTCATCTGGTAAATCAGGTCCTCGGGCAGGTCCTCCTTCACGTAAAGCACCGCCCACTGAGAAACGGTGTGCGCAACTTCATCCTGCCCCTTGTAAGTGCCGCCGGGGATGTCGTACGGCGTGAAGGCGGGATCGGCTTCCAGCAGCTTCTGCAGGCCTTCGCCTTCAATATCGACAATTGTTACCGGCGTGGAAGTGGTGACATCGATGATGCTGCCCGCCGGCACCGCCAGTACCGCAAATGCGGCATCCAGTTGTCCGTCCTTTAATTTGCGCGCGGCATCGGCGAAGGTGTCCTGGAACTTCTGGATATCCTTCTCCGGGTCAAGCCCGTAAGCAGCCAATATTTTCAGCGCGGAAGAAGCCGTGCCGCTGCCCACGGGGCCAATGGAAACCCGCTTGCCCTTTAGGTCGGCTACCGTCTGAATGCCCGAGTCCGTGGGGGTCACGATCTGCATTACCTCGGGGTAAATAACGCCCACAGCCCGGAAATTGTTTAAGGGCTTGCCTTCAAAGTCGCCCTTGCCCAGCCAGGCAGCTTGGGCCGGCCCGTTCATGGCCATGGCCAGTTCCGTCTGACCGCTGGCCAGCAGGCGAATGTTTTCCACGGAGGCACCCGTGGACTGCGCGGTAACGTTCAGGCCCTCGATATTGTCGTTCCATACTTTCGCCATGGCGCCGCCCAGCGGGTAATATGTACCGCCAGTGCTGCCGGTAGCTAAAAACAGCTTGGTGGTCTCTCCGCCGCTTTGCTGTTGCTCACCCTGTTCCTTGGGCTCCTCCTGCGACCCGCCGCAGCCCGCCGCTACCAGTGACAACGCTAACAACAACGCCAGTAACAACAGAAAATATTTTCTCATTTTTTGTACCTCCTTATTTTTTATTTTTGATTTTTAAAAATATTTTAAATTGTTAAGTTAGAGGCTTACCCGAGGGCAAGCCGCCAACTCCATTCCTCCTGAAACTACCCTCGCACCAGCACCTTATTTACAATTCACCGTTAACGCAACGAAACACCTTGCCTTCCCAGGTGCGGATCATTACATAATCCTTGCCCATGGAAATCAGGTATTGGGGAAGTAGAGGGGTTTTACCCGCGCCGCCGGGGGCGTTGATAATATACCACGGTATAGCCAGGCCCGAAGTGTACCCGCGCAGGTTCTCCATAATTTCCAACCCCTCCTGCACGGTGGGCATAAAATGGGTCGTCCCCTTGACGGGTTTAGCGTGGAAAATGTAATACGGGCGCACGTGAATCTTCAATAGCTCGTGGTTCAATTTTTTCATCACATGCGGGTCGTTGTTGATGCCCTTGAGCAGCACGGCCTGGTTCCCCAGCTGGATCCCCGCCCTGGCCAGCAGCCCGGTGGCCCGCAGCGATTCCCGGGTCACTTCCTTGGGATGGTTGAAATGGGTGTTCAAGTACAGCGGGTGATGCTTTTCCAGCATGGCGCAAAGCTCGGGAGTAATGCGCTGCGGCATGGTTACCGGAGTCCGGCTGCCGATACGCTTGATTTCCACATGCTCGATATTATCCAGCTCGGTAAGTATCCAATCCAACCACTTGTCGGATAAAGTCAGCGGGTCGCCGCCTGTAATCAACACATCACGCACCTCAGGACTTTTTCGGATATACTCGATGGCAGCCTTAATTTCCTCCAACGGGGCAGGCTTATCCACCTCGCCGATGTTACGCCTGCGCTGGCAATGCCGGCAGAACATGGCACACTGATTGGTAACGTTAATAATCAAGCGGTCGGCATAACGCCGGGTGATGCATGGAGCCGGGGAAGTAAATTCCTCCGCCATGGGGTCTTCTTTGCCCCAGCTGTCCTGCAGTTCCCGGATGCTGGGTATTCCTTGCATCCTTACCGGGCACTTGGGGTTGCCGGGTTCCATAAGACTAAGGTAATATGGTGATACTGCCCAGCGGAACTTTTTGCTTACCGAATCAATATGGTCGACTTCTTCATCGGTTAAAGGCAACAGCTGTCTTAACGTATTTACATCACTTACCCTGTTGCGCATCTGCCAGTGCCAATCCTGCCAATCCTCATCGGTAGCGCCGAAATAATCCAAAATCTGTTTTTTCCTGTCCTGATACTCCTTCTCCAATTTAAATCCCGTGGGAATACTCTTTACTGCTTCCAGGTAACCGCTGATACGCTGCTTTAATTCCTCAACTCTTTCCTGTGCCATCCGGCTCTTGTCGTTATCGGAATATTGTAATACTTTAGTTCCGTACATCCCTAATTATCAATACCTCCATTTCAGCTAGTAAAATTTATTAACATTATCTTACAAACATTCTCCCTATAAAATTAAAGTTGCTAGTTTGTTCATACACTTCACTATACGTATTAATATGTTCACCTTTTGTTAAGTAAATTCCTGCCACCAATAAAAATAAATTGCAAAAACGATTAAGCTATCAATCTTCTCCCAACTTATATTTGCTGATCTTGCGGTAAATAGTTGCCCTGCTGATACCAAGTGCCGCAGCAGCGCGTATTTTGCCCTCCTCAGACCAGCCATAAAGCTCCAGTGCCTGTTGAATGGCTTCCCTTTCCAACTGCTCCAACGGCTTGATTTCCAACGAATTGACAGGCATGGAACGGTTTTTTTCCTTACCGGCACGCACGCGGGGAGGAAGGCTTTCCGGCATTATCAGCGGGCTCTCTTCCAGGTTAATAGCATATTCCACTGCATTAATTAACTCCCTTATATTGCCCGGCCAGGGATAATCCAATAATATTTTCATGGCTTGCTCACTAAAGCCTTTTATATTTTTGTTTAGCAATTTGGCAAACCGCTTCATGTAATGCATTAATAATAACGGTATATCCTCCCGGCGTTCCCGCAGCGGTGGGATCACCAGGGGAATTACGCTGAGCCGGTAATAAAGATCTTCCCGAAACCGGCCTTTGCGCACCATACTTTGCAGGTCGTTATTGGTGGCGGCAATAACCCTGATATCGACGGGAATCACCTGTGTACCGCCTACCCGTTCAATTTGCCTTTCCTGCAGCACCCGCAGCAGCTTAGCCTGTAAGTATAAAGACATATTGCCGATTTCGTCTAAAAAAATAGTGCCGCCGTTGGCCAGTTCAAACTTGCCGGGCTTACCGCCCCTCCTAGCCCCCGTAAAGGCACCTTCCTCGTAACCAAACAGTTCGCTTTCCAGCAAGTGTTCCGGTATGGCGCCGCAGTTGATGGCTACGAAAGGCTTGTGCCCGTGCGAGCTGGCCGTGTGGATGGCTCTGGCAAAAATTTCCTTCCCCGTGCCGCTTTCACCCACGATAAGTACAGTGGAATTGCTGCGCGCTATCTTGGCGGCCTGCGCCTTGACCTCCCGGATAGCTCTGCTCTCGCCGATGATATCGTTGAAATCCAGCGTTTCCTGGGTGGAAACAATCTGGTAAGCCAGCTTTTGCGCTTCCCGGAAATCCCTAAAGGTAGCCACCACGCCGGCCGGGCCGCTCTCCCCGGATTGAATGGGCTTGGCCGTTATCCAGAAGTGCAGTTTTTTACCCTGAAAGGTAATAAAATATTCCCTGGCTTTGAATCCTTTGCCCTCCCGGAGAACTTCCAGCAAGGGTATATCGCCGAATATTTCCTGCACCGGCCTGCCGATGACCCGGTTTTTCTTAATGCCGAACATGCGCTCCGCGGAACGGTTGAAATGGGTAATGATGCCCCGTTCGTCTATGGCCAGCACGCCTTCGTACACGGAATCAACCACTGCCTCCAGCCTGTTGGCCATGACGATTTTTTCCCGCACCATTTCCCGCTCTACGACCTTGCCGGCGATGAGGTCGGCCATGCGGCCCACGAAGTCAACCAGCGTTTCCGTATTGCTGGTCAGTGTTTTCTTTTGTTCCTCGTCAAATGCCACCAGGCTGATGGTACCGATCACCTTGTCCTCAGCCCGAATGGGATAAACCAGGTAGGCCATGTAAAAACAAGCGCCCGACAGCGGGCAGGAACGACAAATGGGGTGATAACCCGGCTCGTTGATAAATACGGGCTCACCGGTTTGCAACACATGTTTGTTCACCAGGCCGCGCAGCAACCGGTTGCCCACACCCGCGCGAACCTTTCCCGTACCCGCCACCCGCACCAGTTCGGCATCGATAATTTCTACTTCCACCTTAAGAGCAGCGGCGATGGCGTCCGACACGCGCTGTTCCGTTTCTCTCACCTGCATCAGGCTAAGCATTTAAACTATGTCCTCCGGAAGCTCGGGATGCAGACCAATACCCCTAATTATATTGTTATTATAATAAATGAACAATACCGTACAATCAATACATATAATTAGGTAAAAATGCCGGTAACTATTGCATTATTTTTTCCGCCAGTTCCCATCCCAAGTTAAGCGCCCTCCGGTTTAACTCCTCGGTGCCGCTGGGGATGCGGGACAGCAGGGCTTCCGTCAAAGCTTCACGGGAAACAACCCCGGTTATGCGCGCCATGGCCCCCAGCGCCACCACGTTGGCCACCATTTCGTGGCCTACCTGTTCTTTGGCGACGGAGCTAATGGGCAGCTTGTAAACCAGGCCGTCGATGGCGGGCAATTTTTGCACGTAAGTAGAATCAGCGATCAGCACCCCGCCGCGTTCCAGGTCGAAGGCAAACTTGTCGCAGGCTTCCTGGCTCATTACCAGCAGCACGTCCGGACGCGACACTTTGGGGTAGTCGATTTCCCCGTCCCCGATGATCACTTCCGCCCGGCTGGCCCCACCCCGGGCCTCCGGGCCGTAAGACTGCGACTGCACGGAATTCTTACCGTCGCGAATGGCCGCGTCCGCTATGATGATGCCGGCCAGGATCAGTCCCTGGCCCCCTGTGCCGCTCAGGCGTAGTTCTTTTTTTTCACCCATGGATCATCACCCCGTCACTTGCCTTTCAACGGTGTAACCGACCCGCTTGCGGCCGCCTGCCGTATGCGGGCCGTTAAACTTTCGCACATGCTGATATATTCGGGTGCTTCCCTTTTATATAACTCGCCGATGATAATTTTACCCTCCAGTTCAGCGGAATGCATCCGCTCCGCCCTTTTGACGTGCACGGCGCTTTCTTTTTGCCACAGGAGCATTTCCGCACCGCTTTTCCAATTATTGCGCCGGCCGTAGGCCGTGGGGCAGGCGGTGACGGCTTCAATCAAACTAAAGCCTTTGTTCCGGATGCCGTTGACGATCAAGTCGGTCAACAGGCCGGCGTGGTAAGTGGTGCTCCTGCCCACGTAGGTCGCTCCGGCGCTGCGTGCCAACTCGGCCACGTCAAAATTCGGTTCAATGTTGCCGTAAGGGGAGGTGGTGGCCTTTTTTCCGGCCGGCGTCAGGGGAGAATACTGCCCCCCGGTCATCCCGTAAATGCTATTGTTAAACAACACCACAGTCAAGTCTATGTTGCGGCGGGCGGCGTGAATGAAATGATTGCCGCCGATGGCCGTGGCGTCGCCGTCCCCGGTTATCACGATAACGTGCAGCTCGGGCCGGGCTAGCTTGATGCCCGTAGCGAAAGCCAGCGCCCGCCCGTGCGTGGCGTGCAGGGTGTTAAAGTCAAGGTAGCCCACGGCCCGGGAGGAACAGCCTATGCCCCCCACCACCACCGTGCGGTCTTGGTCCAGCTCCAGCTTGCGGATGGCACGCAGCAGGCAACCAAGCACAATGCCGTTGCCACAGCCAGGGCACCATATATGGGGAAACCGCTCCAAGCGCAGGTATGGTTCCAGCTGCTGCATCATTGTTCCACCTCCAGGATGGCATCCAAAATCTCATCGGGTGTAATCAATTCGCCGTTAACCCAGTTTATACCCTTTACCCGGGCTCCGCCCCCGACCACCCGCTCCACTTCCAACCGGTATTGCCCGAGGTTCATTTCCGGCACCAGGAAGGTGTGCACCCTGCCGGCCAGTTCCATCACCCGGCGCTCGGGGAAGGGCCACAAAGTGACCGGGCGGTACAGGCCCGCTTTGACGCCCCTGCGGCGCGCCTCCTTCACCGCCTGCCGCGCCGGGCGCGCCACGGAACCGTAGGCCAGGACCATTATTTCCGCATCCTCCGTAAACTTACCGTCATCCAGCAGGAT
>CAJYBN010000108.1 GCA_913064925.1 uncultured Peptococcaceae bacterium | reverse complement strand
GGCCACCATTACCCGGCTGAAATCGAGGAAAAGCTTCCGCTGAACAAAAATGTGGATCCGGAAGAAATAACTGCTCTTTTTACCGGTGCCGGGTTTATTGAAGTGCAGGTGGAGGTTCTTCCGACCACCTCGAAGCATACCCGGGCTACCTATCTGGTAAGCGGCATGAAAGCATAAAGCGTTCATGCTTTCAGACAGGGTGTCGACCAGTCCCGCATTGCACAAACAGACGCGGAAGGGAGGGCTTGCTTCCCGCTTACCCCGGGAGTTTGGATGATACTGGTCAGCCATTACGACCCGTCAAAAGTGATGGCGGGCCGGTACGACGAGCGCGGCTTAACGGCAGTTTTCACCTTTACGCAAATTTGAGCAAAAGGGGAGATGGAGATTGTTAAAAAAGTATTTGCTTTCATGTTTTATCTGCTTGTTCCTGGTAAGCTTTACCCTGACCGGTTGCGGCCAGCAGGCATCCTCCACTTCGGAAGGACAACAGGCCGAACAGGTTCTGGTTGTCGGCGCCCGGGACTTTGTCCGCACGCTGGATAATGGTTTTCTTCTGGTAGAAAAAACACATATCGCTGAAACCCTCTTAACGATGGACGAGAACTATCGAATTCAACCTGTCCTGGCTACCTCCTGGAAGCAGGTGGAAGATAATGTCTGGGAATTTACCCTACGGGAGGGCGTGCGGTTTCATGACGGAGCACCCCTGACCGCTGCCGACGCGGCCTATGCCATCGAGCGGGTAGTGAATGCCAACCCGAGGGTGAAGGGTCTTACCAAAATCACCTCGGTCATGGCGGCCGGCGACCAAACGCTACGTATCACCACCGGGGAGCTTAACCTGCTCCTGCCCGAGGCGTTAACCGGTGCAGACCTGTGTATTTTGAGCCGGGAAAGCTTCAATGAAAAGGGGGAACTTACCCGGCCCATCGGTACTGGACCCTTCAAATTCACCTCGTGGGACCAGGCTACCGGCGAGGTTATAGTAGAAAAAAATTTCAACTATTGGGGTGCCGTGCCGCGTCTAAGCAAGATGGTGTTTAAGCCTATACCCGATGCAAACACGCGGGCCCTGGCCCTCGAAAAGGGGGAAATCGACTTCACTTTTGACCTGCCCTACGGCGAACTCGACCGGCTGAACAAGGTGCCGGGAGTGAAAGTTGCCCTTTATCCCGAACCGCGCATTTACCGGCTGGAATTAAATATGACCAGAGAACCTTTTAACGATCTTAGGGTGAGACAGGCTCTGAACCACGCTATTGATCGCACGGGTATTGTAAAGAATGTGCTGCATGATTGTGGTACGGCCACCATAGGACCCTTTGTGCAGGATGCTCCCTGGTGCAACAGGGAGGTAGAGGGGAGTTACTCATACGATCCGGACAAGGCACGGTCCTTATTGACTGAGGCAGGCTGGGTAGACAAAAACGGGGACGGTATCCGGGAAAAGGACGGTAAACCCTTCGCCATCACTATTATGACCTGGTCCTCGCGGCCCGGGATGCCTCCGATGGCCGAGGCCCTGCAGGCCCAATTCAGAGAAATCGGGATCGATGCTAAAGTCCAGATTCTTGAGTACGGAACCATTTACGATAATGTTAAGAAAGGTAACTGGGATACTGTGCTGGCATCTTTCCAGACCAGCGATCCGCATAAATACCTGGCCAGCGTATATGGCAGCAATGGCAGTCAGAATGTGGCCAAGTACGTAAACGACGAGGTGGACGCGCTGATCGACCAGGCGGCGCGCACCGCCGTCCCGGAGAAGCGGTACGCGATCTACCGGCAAGTTCAGGAAATTATTACCCGGGATACTCCCGTTATTAATATAGCCTGCTACAAGATGGCAGTCGGAATGAGGGATTACGTGAAAGGGTTTAAGTTTAACCCAAACGCGCACGACCTGCATACCAATCCCGGGATGTACGTGGAAAAGCGAGTGGAAAGATAGCGGTAAATATTCGCTATGCGGGCAGAAGGCCCGGGCTACCGCTGGCTTCCTGAAACAGGTATCTTTGGGAGGTTGGATGTCAGAGCCTTACATTCAACCTCTCGTTTTACATCATTATATTATCTGAATTAACTCGGGACATAAAACCGGCAGGGCAAAGTTACATTAATAAAAAGTTACATTAATAATTTTACTGCTTTTGAAACGACCGGGAATAGGTGATCTTATGCTGAATTACGTTGCCAGGCGGTTGCTTTTACTTGTGTTCATTCTTTTCGGCGTTGCCCTTATAACCTTTCTCCTTATGCATGTGGTTCCGGGCGATCACGCCCAGTTGGTGGCAACTTACCGCTATGGCTTTGACGATTTTTCAACTGATGAGCTTAAGGCCGTGCAAGAGGATATCGGCGCCGACCAGCCGCTCCACCGGCAGTTCATCTTGTGGCTTAATCACGTTTTACGGGGAGATCTTGGTTATTCGTTTATCAGTGGGAGACCTGTAACCGCTGAAATTCTGGCTCGCGTGCCAGCCACCCTGGAACTGGCGACTTTTAGTTTTTTGATTACCGTCCTAATTGCATTTCCGCTGGGCATTGTTTCGGCCCGGCGACCATACTCCTGGTTGGATAATATTGCCATGGTCAGCTCGCTTATCGGAGTAGCTATTCCCAATTTCTGGCTCGGCTTGCTGCTCATCCTGGTATTTTCGCTCACCCTCGGGCTTTTGCCGGTGGCCGGAAGCGGCGACCTGGCACATCTCATTCTTCCCAGTATCACCCTCGGCTCAGGAATGGCCGCCGTGAGCACGCGACTGATTCGGGCCAGCCTTCTGGATGTGCTGGAGCAAGATTATATAGCCACCGCCCGGTCCAAGGGACTTGGCGAAGGGGTAGTGTTCCGGCGGCACGCCCTGCGTAACGCTCTTATCCCGGTGGTCACCGTCCTGGGGCTCCAGTTGAACCACTTAATCGGAGGCACGGTTATCATAGAAACGGTGTTTGCGCGTCCCGGCGTGGGGAAATTGATAGTAGATGCTATCCAGGCCAGGGATATGCCCGTTTTACAGGGCTGCGTCCTTTTTCTGGCGCTTACCTTCAGTATGATTAATTTGCTTGTTGATATTTCGTACGCTTTCCTTGACCCGCGCATTCGATACGGTGGAGGACAAAGATAATGCATGAGACAATAGGGGTTTTCCGTACCCGTTTTCCCCTGTCGCGCACCTTGGAGTCTTTGGTGCGGGACAGAGCGGCGCTGTTCGGCGGCGTGATGGTTATAGTCCTCGCGTTGGTGGCACTGCTTGCTCCCTGGCTTGCCCCTCACGACCCGGTAAAACAGGATTTTGCACAGGCCCTCAGCCTTCCCAGCGCAGAGTATCCCCTCGGGACGGACGCGATGGGGCGCTGCCTGTTGAGCCGCCTGATCTACGGTGCTCGCATCTCACTAGCGGTGGGCTTGCTGGCCGGCGGGCTTGCTGCCGGTATTGGAACTCTAATCGGTCTGGTGGCCGGTTATTATGGGGGCCTGGTGGACGAGCTATTGATGCGCCTTACCGATATCCTGATGGCCTTTCCAAATCTCGTATTTGTACTGGCTGTGGTGGGTACGCTCGGTCCGGGGTTGCAGAATACCGTTATGGCCCTGGTGGCCCTTGGTTGGCTTAATTTTGCCAGGGTAGTGCGGGGAACCACGCTTTCGCTCAAGGAGAGCGAGTTTGTCCTGTCTGCCAGGGCCCTGGGGTTCAGTAACGCGCGTATTATGGGGCGTCATATCCTGCCGAACGTTCTGGGGCCTGTGATTGTACTGGCCACCTTTGATATTCCGCATACCATTCTGGCCGTGGCCGGTTTAAGCTTCTTAGGCCTGGGGGCCCAGCCTCCCACGCCGGAGTGGGGCGCTATGCTTAATGCAGGGCGTACCTACATGCGCACTTACCCGCTTCTAATGATCGCCCCGGGAATAATGATTACACTAACCGTGCTGGCCTTCAACCTGCTGGGTAACGCTTTACGGGATGCACTTGACCCGCGCCGCAGGGGTTCGGCGGCAGATCTTTAGTTATAACCAGGGAGGTTTACCGGTGGGTTGGTTCTGGGATACCATTTGGCGGGCAGCCGAACTCTGGGCCCATGCATTGCCGTATACTATTTTGGGTGTTTTATTAGCGAGCCTGGCCCTGGAATTAGGTCTGTTCCAGCGTATTTTCCCGTTGTTCAGGCCTGTTCTGCGCCGTGCCGGCTTTAGTAGCGAGTCCGGTGTGGCCTTTTTGGTGGCGTTTGGCTCACCGCCCACGGCAACGGCCATGCTGGCGGGATTTTTCCAGGAGGGTAAGATCAGTCCGCGGGAGACCATGCTAGCTACCGTAGGTACCTGGTTTCCCCAGACGGTCTATGAGAGCATCGTTTACCTGGCCCCGGCGGCGATGCCCTTCCTGGGGACGGTCGGTCTGGCCTATATGGGGCTGTTCCTGGCCAACGGATTGCTGGTCAGCGGGGTGATTTTCGCGGCTGCAGCCTTTCTCCTTTCCGACAATGGTACTGAACCTGCCCCGGTTGCTGCAGGTGAAAGCAAACCCTGGAGGGAGGTGCTCGTCCGGTGTGTCAAACTGACCTGCTTTGTGCTGAAGCGGATGGTCCTGCTTGCCCTTCCCATAAGCATTGTGGCCCTGCTCCTGGTCAACTCGGGAGTATTTAATAACCTAACTGATTCCCTGGGTGGCCTGGTTTTGCCATCCGAAGCGATTACCGCTATACCGGTATGCCTGGCTAACCCGGTAGCGGCCTACGCTATGCTTGGGGATTTGCTGCACCGGGAGCTTTTAAATCCCCGACAGACGCTACTTACTTTGCTTCTGGCCAATTTGTTTACCAGCCTGCGGTATATCCTGGCCCATCGCCTTCCGTACTACATGGGTATCTTTGGAGTACGTATGGGATTGAAAATAACGACGGTGGGGGCGCTCTTACGGCTCGGCTGGACGGGGTTTTTTATTGTTTTTTTATTGAAATAGGAGGGATAGGATATGGCATTGTTGTCGATACGCAACCTGGAAGTTTATTTCCCGCTCCCGGACGGGACGGTGCATGTTCTCGACAGCATTGACTTGGACCTCGAAGATGAGGAAAAGCTTGCGCTGATAGGCGAGACCGGTTCTGGTAAAACCGTTCTTGGCCGGGCCATCGTCCGTCTCCTGCCGCCCGGGGCGCACATTCACGGTGAGATCCTGTACAACAAGCGTAACCTCCTGGATCTTGCGCCGGCGGAAATGCGGCAGATCAGGGGAAGGGAAATTGCCATTATCCTCCAAAATCCCGCCAGTTCAATGAACCCCGTGCTTACCGTCGGTAACCAGATCAAGGAGGCAGTACAGGTTCGATGGGGTCTTACCGGACGCCCGGCCTACCGGCAGGTGATTAACCTGTTAGAAAGAGTAGGCCTGCCTCTGCGCGCAGCTGTTGGTTACCCGCACCAGCTCAGTGGAGGTATGCGCCAGCGGGCGCTTGTAGCCCTGGGCCTGGCGTTGCACCCTCGCCTTCTTATTGCTGATGAACCGACAAAGGGACTCGATAGCCCGCTGCGGGCGCAAATCGTTCGGTTGCTCAAGGATGTTCTAGAGGACGGAATGTCACTTTTTCTCATCACACACGACCTTCCTGCGGCTCGAGAATTAGCCGAGACGGTTGCCGTTATGTACGCCGGGCAGATCGTGGAGTACGGCCGGGCCGATCGTATCTTCGCCCAACCCCGGCACCCTTATACCTTGGGGCTTCTTGCCTCCCACCCGAGCCGGGGTCTAAAGGCCATCCCAGGTATAGCGCCTTCTCTGACCAACCTCCCGGTGGGCTGCCGCTTTCATCCACGCTGTGCTGACGCCCGCGAGATATGCCGCTATAAGGCGCCACCGTTTTTGGAAATTACTAAGGGACATAAAGTGAGGTGTCATCATTGCTCGAGGTGAAGGCGTTAAAAAAATATTTTGTGCGGGGGTTGCTTTGCCGCTCTGTGGTTAAAGCGGTGGACGGGGTATCATTTACTTTGCGGAGAGGCGAGACTCTTGGTTTGGTGGGCGAGAGCGGATCGGGAAAGACCACCGTTGGCCGGCTGGTAGTGGGATTGCTTCGACCTACGGCGGGTTCGGTTCTGTTCGAGGGTTGCGATATTTTTAAGTTATCCGGCAAAGAAGTCCTGAACCTGCGCCGGAGGATGCAAATTGTTTTTCAGGACCCGGAGGCTGCGCTTAATCCACGCATGCGTATTGGTGAAATTCTGGCCGAGCCGCTTAGGGTTTATCGCCTGATACGGAAGAGGGACGTCAGGGAAAGAGTGAACGACCTTTTGGAGATGGTTGGCCTAGGCCCGGAGTTCTATTACCGTTACCCCTGTGAGCTTAGTGGTGGGCAGAACCAGCGCGTTGTAATTGCGCGGGCGTTAAGCTTGGAGCCTGATCTTCTGGTGCTGGACGAGCCCACATCGGCGCTGGACGTTTCAGTGCAGGCGCAGATCCTCCAACTCTTGCGAAATGTTCAACAGCAAATGAAGCTGGCTTACCTCTTCATCTCCCACGATTTGGATGTGGTGCGGCAGATGTCCGATGTCACCGCTGTTCTTCACCGGGGCCGGGTTGTGGAGCAGAACGCTACGAATGCCTTGTTTAACAGCCCGCGTCACGCCTATACAAAAAGACTTCTATCAACTCGGTTAGGGCTGGGCTAGTTCATTATGGCAGGTAACCTGTTGTAAAAGCTGTCCTTACCAAAGCGGTAATTTTACATTTGTACCCATTGTTGCTGCGTTTCCGTTGGTGACGGTGGCAGTGGCATCCGAAAGAGGTGTCCCGGGGAATGGCCGGTGATCTGATCCTGTCCATAGATGTGGGAACCCAGAGTGTGCGGGCGGTGCTTTTTGACCTGCGGGGCAACATTGTTGCTCTGCAAAAAGAGCCTTTGCCGCCCTGGCAGGTGCCGCAGGCCGGCTGGGCGGAGCAGGAAGCGGCAGTGTACTGGGAAAACCTTTGCCGGGCGGTAAACAAGCTCTGGCGCGCCGGTTCCGGGTTGAAAGACCGCCTGCGTTGCCTGGCTTTGACCACGCAGCGCAGCACGGTGCTGCTTCTGGACAGGGAATACCGCCCCCTTTACCCTGCTGTTTTATGGCTGGATCAGAGGCAGGCGGAGCGGGTGCCCCCGTTGTCCCGTGCCTGGCGCTGGCTCTTCACCCTGTTGGGGCAGCGGAGCACGCTTCGTTATTTGCAGACCCAGGCCGAAGTGAACTGGTTTGCGGCACACCGGCCCGACATCTGGGCCAAGACGAACAAGGTGGTGTTTCTTTCGGGTTACCTTACCTGGCTGCTTACCGGCGAGCTGGTTGATTCGGCGGCGTCTCAGGTCGGGTATTTGCCTTTTGATTACCGGCGCCAGGACTGGGCGGCAAGCGGTGACTGGAAATGGTCCGCCCTGAGTGTCCGGCGGGAACAATTGCCCCGCCTGGTAAAACCGGGGCAGATAATGGGGCAGGTGAGCAAAAAGGCAGCTGCGGCCACCGGCATACCGGCCGGGCTGCCGGTGGTGGCGGCAGCGGCGGATAAAGCCTGCGAGGTGCTGGGTTCGGGTTGCCTGATGGGGGAGCAGGGCAGCATCAGCTACGGCACCACGGCGACGATTAATATTACCAGCTATAGTCAAATGATTGTTTTACTATTTCTGGCCGGAGGGTGATCGGCAGGTGGCGTTTCGGGTGGTGAAAGGTAAACCCGTTCAAGATGCTCCGGTTTGCCAGGTTGATTACTGGTATAGAGTTTGAGATTTTTCCCCGGTAGGATTTTGGTTAATTTTTACCGAATCTGTTATAACACCCGCAATAAATATTCCATTGTTAAGTACTCCCATTTTTGTATGGACCTAGAAAAGCCGGCTTCAACCCGGCCAAGCTTACACTGGGGACGGCAAAATCCTTACCCGTGGCCTTAAACAGGAGGGTAAAATGTGAAACCGGCCTGAACCCGGCTTTGTACTCTTTTTTGAGCACGGCGACACCATAAGCGTGGAAAACCTGCGCCAAAACTTTTGCTGTGTGCGCAGCTGGCCGGTTCTGGAAAACCCCGGGGTTTTGAAGCAGGTTGTACGGGCCGGGGTACAAAAGGGCGTGTGGTGCGTCTTCCGCATGGGTGCCAAGGATAATATAAAACCGGCCGAGTTTTACACCGGGACAACGAACCGCTGGGCGCAGGCGGGAGGGAATGCGCATTATGCTGGGCGGCCAGCCCGACGACAAGGCAATTACCCGGTTACTTGAACAATTACGCAGGTAAAGCAAGGAGCGATTAATTTAATGAAGAATGGCACTGCAAAAACCGATGCCCGCCTTATAGAAGCGGGCTTTCTCTGTCACCAGGTGGGCGCCGAGACGCAGCGGGAGCGCGGTGCCAGTTCCGCCCTCCCACCGCTTTATTTTCTCCACGTTTGGTGGGCGCGGCGCCCGCTGACGCCCAGCCGCGCCGCCATTCTCGGTTCCCTGCTGCCCGCCGGTACTAACCCGGACTGGTTCCTCCGCCAGCTGGGCATCGAAAAAGTGCAGGCAATGGTTAACGGGGAGCCGTGGACGCTGGATGACAAGTTGATTGAACGTATTAAACAAGATGATTCTGGACGTGAAGTGCTCATTGTAGATTCCGTGGTCATGAGGGCGCTTCAACGAGAACAATGTGGTAGAGCAGAACAAAGAAAGTTAATTAAAGAGGTCGTCAATAAAAATCCCCTTCTTGGTGAGCATATCGCCATCCAGAAATGGAAAGAGTCAAGTAAGCCGCTTCCCGAGCCGCTGCCCGGCGAAGGAGAAACCTTAATTATTGAACGTGTAGCCGCCGATCCGGCCTGGTTTAATGCGTTGATGGAGATTGCATCAAGTGTAGGTATTCGTGTGCCTAATCTTTATGGTTACTCTCGCGCCTACACGCGTCAACCGGAATGGCAGTCCTGTGATATTACAGTCCTTGATCCAACTTCTGGGGGAGGTTCAATTCCCTTTGAGGCCTTGCGTCTTGGATATCGAGTTATCGCAAATGAGCTAAATCCGGTAGCAGCAGTGATTTTGTACGCTACACTTGATTATCCCGCTCGTTTTGGCCCCAAGCTTGTAAACGAGATTGAAAAATGGGGAGCAAAGCTTATTAATGCTTTGGATGAGCGGGTAGCTTCAATATTTCCACGTTCTTTCCCATTGCCGGAAGATGAGAGACGCGTTCTTGAGGCGCATTTAAAAAAGTTTCCTGAGCTTGTGCCCGAATATAATTGGGAGGAAACAACCACATACTTGTACGCCCGCCAAGTCACCTGTCCCCATTGCGGCGGCGAGGCGCCCCTGCTGAACACCTGCTGGCTGTCCAAGGAAGG
>CAJYBN010000107.1 GCA_913064925.1 uncultured Peptococcaceae bacterium | reverse complement strand
CTGCTCCTGGGCATGCAGCCCCGGAAAGGCCGGCAGCAGGGCCGGGTGGATGTTCATAATCCGTCCCGGGAAAGCAGCCAGCAATTCTTTGCCCACCAGGCGCATGTAGCCCGCCAGGCATACCAGATCCACCTCGTACTCATTCAAAATATTTATGATTTTACGCTCGTACTTCTCCTTGGTGGTAAAACCCGTCATATCCACATGCACCGCTGGGATATCGGCGCGCCTGGCTCTTTCCAGCGCAAACGCCTGCTTGTTGTCGCTGATCACCACCGCCACCTGGGCGGGAATGTTGCCCGCCGCGCAGGCGTCAATAATGGATTGCAGGTTGGATCCACGACCCGAGGCCATAACCCCCAAATTGAGCTTGCTCATATTTTCACCCCAATCAACAATCTATATCAATCGCACTTCCCCGTTCCCGCTGGTAACTTGTCCTATCATGCGTCCTTCGCCGCCCGCGCCGTTTATTTCGCTCAACACGGCAGCGGCCTGTTCCTTCGCCACCACCAGCACCATACCGATGCCCATGTTGAAAACGCGAAACATCTCTTCCTTTTCCACCGGCCCTTCCTCGGCAATAATGCGAAATACGGGCGGTATCTGCCAGGCGCCGGTGTCGATTTGTACCGCGGTACCCGGCGGTAAAATGCGCGGGACGTTTTCCAACAGCCCGCCGCCGGTGATATGAGCAATACCTTTGATAGCGAATTTTTCCAGCAAGGGCAACACTAACGATACGTAAATTCTTGTGGGGCGCAGCAGCTCTTCCCCGATGGTACACCCCAGGGCCGGGTGCACCCGGTCGACCCGCCGCTCGTCTTTTTCCAGCAGCACGCGCCGGGCCAGCGAAAAACCGTTGCTGTGCAGGCCTGAGGCAGCCAATCCGATTAACAGATCACCGGGGATAATTTTTTTACCGTCGATTATTTTATCCCGCTCCACAACGCCCACGGCAAAACCGGCAATATCGTATTCCCCCGGCGCGTAAAAGCCGGGCATTTCCGCCGTTTCGCCCCCTATCAGGGCACAGCCGGCCAGGCGGCAGCCCGCGGCTACACCATTTACTATCTCGGCCACTTGTTCCGGCTCCAGCTTGCCCGTGGCCAGGTAATCCAAGAAAAAAAGCGGTTCTGCTCCCAAAGTAAGGATGTCATTGACGCACATGGCCACCACGTCGATACCGATGGTGTCGTGCTTCCCGGTCAAAAAAGCGATGCGCAGCTTGGTGCCTACACCGTCGGTGCCGGACACCAGTACGGGCTCTCGATACTTGCCGGTATCCAGGGCAAAAAGCCCGCCGAAACCGCCAATGCCCGCCAGCACGCCGGGGCGAAAAGTGTCTTGTACCGACTGCCTGATCAATTCTACGGCCCGGTTGCCGGCACTGATGTCAACACCCGCATCCGCGTAAGTAACAGCTTTTTGCTTTGTCATGTTACTCCCCCGTTACTTAGTTATTCCAAGCCATACTTGCCGGTTTCCCTGGCCAAATTAACCTCCACAGGATAGTTGCCGTCAAAGCAGGCGGTGCAAAAATTGTCTCGCGCAGCGCCAAATATACCCAGTAGCCCTTCCAGCGACAGGTAGTGCAGACCATCTGCACCTATCATGCGCCGTATTTCCTCCAGCGAGAGCCGGGCGGCGATTAGTTCTTTTTCATTGGAAGTGTCAATCCCGTAATAGCATGAACGGGTTATGGGCGGGGAACTCAGGCACATGTGCACCTCCCGCACACCGCACTCGCGCAGCATGGTTACGATCTTATTGCTGGTAGTGCCGCGCACGATGGAGTCGTCCACCATAACCACCCTCTTGCCGGCCAGCACCTCCCGCACCGGGTTGAGTTTAAGCCTCACCCCCATGTCGCGCATGTCCTGCGAGGGCTGGATGAATGTACGGCCGATATAGCGATTCTTCATCAAGCCTTCTTCGAAGGGGATGCCCGAAGCTTCGGCGAAACCTCTGGCGGCGGCGGTGCCGGAATCGGGCACCGGGATCACGATGTCCGCCTCCACCGGATACTCACCCGCCAGTACCCGGCCCATCTCGCGCCGCACCATGTTAACGTGGAACCCGTCCAACATACTGTCCGGCCGGGCAAAATAAATGTACTCGAAAATGCAGTGCGCGCGTTTGCGGGGCTTTAGCACCTGGATGGATTCCATGCCGTTCTCGTCGATAACCACGATTTCACCGGGCTGCACATCTCGCATGAACTTGGCGCCCACTGTATTCAGGGCACATGATTCGGAAGCCGCCACGTAACCGTTGTCGAGCGTACCCAGGCACAGGGGCCGGAACCCGTTGGGATCGCGCACCGCAATGAGCTTGTCTTCAGTTATTAAAACCAGGGAATAAGCACCTTTAACGTCAATCATGCATTTTACCAGCGCTTCCACCAGGTCGTTTTGGGCGGAACGGGCGATGATATTGACGATGACCTCGCTGTCGGTGGAAGTCTGGAATACAGAGCCGGTGGCCAGCAGTTTGGCGCGCAGCTCGTTCACGTTGGTGAGGTTGCCGTTGTGCGCCAGCCCGAGCATACCACCGGCATAGCGGAAAAGCAGGGGCTGGGCGTTTACCGAATGGCTGGCGCCTGTGGTGGAGTAACGCACGTGCCCGATGGCGGCGCGCCCCGGCAGTTGCTGCAGATGTGCGCCGGAAAAGACTTCCGGCACCAAACCCATTCCTTTGTGCAGCAGCACCCTTTGGCCGTCGGCTACGGCAATGCCGGCGCTTTCCTGCCCGCGGTGCTGCAGGGCGTAAAGCCCGTAGTAAGTGAGCTTGGCCACGTCATGTCCCGGCGCGTATATGCCAAAAACACCGCATTCTTCCCTGGGCTTATCAGGTAAGGCGATCCTGTTCCAACAAGAGGGCCGACAACCCACCGTTTCATCCCTCCATTACATTTTGCCTTAGCGGCCGGTCAACCGGCGGTACACTTCGCGGTAAGCTTCCTCTACATCGCCCAGATCGCGGCGGAAACGGTCCTTGTCCAACTTTTCCCGGGTATTTTTGTCCCAAAACCGGCAAGTGTCCGGCGATATTTCGTCGCCCAGCAGCAGTTCACCGTCGTGCAGGCCAAATTCCAGCTTGAAGTCGATCAAATCAAGATTTCGCTCGGCCAGGTGAGCCCGCAGTACATCGTTGACCTGCAATGCGATTTCCCTGATGTGGGCCAACTGTTCAGGGGCGGCCAGGTTCAGCGCCCTGATATGGTCCTCGTTAATGAGAGGATCGCCCAGTTCATCGCTCTTGTAATAGTACTCCACCACCGTACTGGACAGCAAAGTGCCTTCTTCAAGGCCCAGCCGCTTGGCCAAACTGCCGGCGGCAACGTTCCGCACCACCACTTCCACGGGTATAATTTGCAGCGACTTTACGACCATTTCCCGGGCGGATTTTTCCTCCACGAAGTGGTTTTCTATGCCGTTTTGTTTAAGCAGGCGAAAGAAGTAAGCCGATATGCGATTGTTCAACTCGCCTTTACCGGAAATGGTGCCCTTTTTCAATCCGTTAAAGGCGGTGGCGTCGTCCTTGTATTCCACCCAGTATAACCCCGGATTGTCGGTGCGGAAAATCTTCTTGGCCTTACCTTCGTAAAGCATTTCTTTTTTTTCCATAAGCATATTCCCCCAGTTAAAAATCTACATGCCGAAGCGCCTGTATATTTCATCGACGTGTTTAAGGTGATAATTGTAATCAAACAGCTCGTCGACCTCGTCTTTACCCAGCACGGCCATTACTTCACCGTCGCCGAGCAGCAACTGGCGAAAATCCTCGCCTTCCTGCCAGGAGCGCATGGCATTGCGCTGCACCAGCTCGTAGGCCTTTTCCCGGCTTAATCCCCTCTCCACCAGGGCCAGCAAAACGCGCTGGGAAAAAATCAAGCCGCGGGTTCTTTGCAAGTTTTGCTTCATGCGTTCCGGGTAAACAAGTAAATTTTCCATGATCCCGGTAAATTTATAAATCATATAATCCAGCGTGATGGTGCTGTCCGGTATGATTACCCTCTCCACTGAAGAATGGGAGATATCCCTCTCATGCCAGAGAGGCACGTTCTCCAGCGCTGCCAGAGCGTTGCCGCGCAGTACGCGGGCCAAACCGCTGACCCGTTCCGCCGTGATGGGGTTGCGTTTGTGCGGCATGGCGGATGATCCCTTCTGACCTTTCTTGAAGTATTCTTCCACTTCCAAAATGTCCGTGCGCTGCAGGTTTCTTATTTCCGTAGCAAACTTGTCCAGGGAACTGCCGATCACGGCCAGGGTAGTCATAAAAGCGGCGTGCCTGTCCCGCTGCAGCACCTGGGTGGAAACCCGGGCGGGCTGCAGCCCCAGCTTCCGGCAAACGTATTCCTCTACGGACGGGTCGATGTTGGCGTACGTACCGACGGCGCCGGATATCTTACCGGCGCTGACCGTGGCGATGGCCTGCCGCAATCGCTCAATGTTGCGCTCGGTTTCGGCCACCCACAGTAGCATTTTCAGCCCAAAGGTGATGGGCTCGGCATGAATGCCGTGCGTGCGGCCGATCATAATGGTGTGGCGGTGCTCCCGCGCCTTATCGGCTAAAACCTCCCGCAGCCTTTCCAGGCGGCGTAGTATCTGCTCGCCGGCTTCCTTAATCTGAATCGCCAGTGCTGTGTCCAACACGTCGGAGGAAGTCAGGCCGAGGTGGATGTATTTGGCGGCGTCGCCTACATACTCGGCCACGCAGGTGAGAAAAGCTATCACGTCGTGGTTGGTCACTTCCTCAATTTCCTCGATGCGCTGCACCGAAAAGTCAGCCTTTTCCTTAATTTCCCGCAAGGCGTCCGCGGGAATGACCCCTTTTTCGGCCAGGGCCTCGCAGACGCAGATTTCCACCTCGAGCCACTTGCGAAACTTGTTCTCCTGCGACCAGATGGCCTTCATTTCGGATAGAGTGTAGCGTTCTATCAAGCCGTTACCCCCTTCTTTTTGCCGCCAGGTACGCTTCAATACCCAGCTCCTGTAATGACGCCGATTTTTGCTCCACCTGCCGGGCCATTTTTTCCTTGTAAGCAACAATTTTATTCCTTACATCTTCCCTGGCAGCGCCGATAATCTGCGCCGCTAAAATGCCGGCATTTTTCGCCCCGTTAATAGCCACCGTAGCCACCGGTATGCCGGAAGGCATCTGCACAGTGGCATACAGAGCGTCCACGCCCTGTAAAGCACCGGACGCAATGGGCACGCCGATCACGGGCAAAGGCGTGTGCCCGGCAATAACCCCGGCCAGGTGAGCCGCCCCGCCGGCACCGGCGATAATGACCATCAGGCCACGCCCGGCGGCTTCCTTGGCGTAAGCGGCTGTCTTTTCAGGTGCTCGGTGGGCGGACGATATGACCGCTTCCCACGGGATGCCGAATTCGTCCAGTATGTCTGCCGCCGCCCGCATTACCGGCAGGTCGGAATCGCTGCCCATTACTATACCAACCAGCGGTGTACCCATCGTCATCCTCCTCGCCGATTGTTATGGAAGATTATGAAGATTATTATTACCGTTATTATTACCGGCCGCGCATCTTCGAAACAGCCGGTAAAATACGAAAGCCAGGGAGCAGGTTCTTCCAGAGTGAAACCTACCCGCCTGGGCTTTTATCCCGACCGGTGTAGCCGCGCTTTCGTAAAAGCTGTGCGGCCTGTACCGCTTGGACCAAACCGCCGGGCAACCCGGCGTGGAACCCTAGGTACACTTTCTCTCGCGTGTTATATCCTAAAATTATATTAACATGTAGCCACTTTCATATTACCCGCGAACAAACAATTAGTCAAGTAAAGTAATGGCGAAAATATTATTTATTCCCATTCAATGGTAGCCGGAGGCTTGGAAGTAATGTCGTAAACCACCCGGTTGATTTCCTTAATTTCGTTAACGATGCGGTTGGATATTCTGCCCAGCACATCGTGGGGTATTTTGGCCCAATCGGCGGTCATGCCGTCGTTTGAATAAACTGCCCGGACGGCCACGGTATGGGCATAAGTGCGCTCGTCGCCCATTACCCCCACGCTGCGCAAATCGGGCAGCACGGCGAAATACTGCCAGATTTCCCTGTCTAAACCGGCCTTGGTGATTTCTTCGGTTACAATGGCGTCGGCCTCCTGCAGCAAAGCTACTTTTTCTTTAGTTACTTCGCCCAAAATGCGGACGGCCAGGCCCGGGCCGGGAAACGGTTGGCGCCAAATGATCTTCTGCGGCATGCCCAGCTCGGCACCCACGCGGCGCACTTCATCTTTAAACAGCCAGCGCAGCGGTTCTATCAGGGACAGACGCATGTCCTTGGGTAAACCGCCCACGTTGTGGTGCGATTTAATAACGGCGGCAGTGGCCGTACCGCTTTCCACCACGTCGGGGTACAGGGTGCCCTGCACCAGGAAGTCTATTTCACCCAGCTTACTCGCCTCTTCCTCGAATACGCGAATGAATTCCTCGCCAATGACCTTGCGCTTACGCTCCGGGTCGGTAACGCCCCGCAACTTGGTTAAAAATCGTTCCGACGCGTCCACGTAAACCAGGTTGATGTTGAAACGTTCCCGGAACACCTCCTGCACCGACTCCGCTTCTCCCTTACGCAGCAGGCCGTGGTTGACGAAAACACAGGTCAGCCTGTCGCCAACCGCCCGGTGCACCAGCACCGCCGCCACCGAAGAGTCTACGCCGCCGCTCAATGCGCACAACACCCGCCCGCTGCCCACCTTTTCCTTGATTTCTGCCACGGCCTGTTCCACAAATGATCCCATGGTCCAAGTGCCGGAACAACCGCAAATGTCAAACAGAAAATAACGCAAAACATCCTGCCCTTTTGGCGTGTGCACAACTTCCGGGTGGAATTGCACCGCGTACAGCCCGCGCCCGGGGTCGGCCATGGCGGCCACGGGGGTAAAAGCCGTGCGGGCCAGAACGGAAAAGCCCGGCGGTGGAGCCTCCACCAGGTCGCCGTGGCTCATCCAGCACCGGTCGCGGTCGTCCATGCAGCCGAGCAGCCCGCCGGCCGACAGAATTTCAATTTCTGCCTGGCCGTACTCGCGCCGCTGCGCGCGGCTGACTTTGCCGCCCAGCTGGTAGGCCATCATCTGCATGCCGTAGCAAATGCCCAGCAGCGGTATGTTCAAGCTGTATATGGCCGGGTCCACCATGGGCGCCCGTTCCTGGTAAACACTGGATGGCCCGCCGGAAAAAACAATGCCCCGCGGCTGCTTCGCCTTAATTTCTTCCAGCGGGGTGGTATACGGCAGCATTTCACAAAATACACGGCACTCGCGAATGCGGCGGGCAATCAGCTGGCTATACTGGCCGCCGAAATCAAGCACGATGACGAGTTCCTGTCCCGGAACAGACATTGACTTATTCCTCCATTTTATTTTATTATAAAAACTACATTGGTACAGGGCAGGTTCAACCCTGGTAAACTTCTTTTTTAAGTACGTAAATATCGGGCAAATGGCGGTATTTTTCGTTAAAATCGAGCCCGTAACCTACGACAAACTCGTCCGGGATGGCAAAACCTTTGTAATCAACCGGCACCTCTATTTCACGCCGGGATGGCTTGTCCAACAGCGCGCAAATGCGGACGCTGGCAGGATCCCTGGCCCGTAAAATTTCCAACAGGTAGTTAAGGGTTAAACCGGTATCCACGATATCCTCCACCACCAGCACGTGGCGGCCTTCGATGCTTTGCTCAAGATCCTTCAATATGCGCACTACACCCGTTGACTTACTGGACGCGCCGTAACTGGAAACGGCCATGAAATCAATTCGCACGTCAATGGACATGTGGCGCATCAAGTCGGCCAGAAAAACCGCAGCACCTTTAAGTATGCCCACCAGCAGCAGCTCTTTCCCTTGATAATCTTCGGAAATAGCGCGGGCGAGCTCTTTAACCCTATCTTCTATTTCGTCCTTGGATAGCAAAACTCTTTCCATGCCCGGATGCAAGTTCATCCCCCCGGCGTCAAAATCTGGGTTATTATAACAAAGGGCTAAAAACAATGTCAATATGTGAGAAACAACTGGCATTGTAGCCATTTTTTATGCTATATGTTAAACTAATCAACAAGGAGGGCTAATATGTCGGAAGTTTATTTTGCTGATCTGCGAACCAACAGCAAAGAAAACTTGCTGGATAAGTTGTCCAAATTGTGCGAGCGGGTGGCTTTGAAAAACATTATCAAGAATAATGATTTGGTGGCCCTGAAGGTTCACTTTGGAGAAAAGGGCAACCTGGCTTATATTCGCCCCCAGTTCCTGCGGTTAATGGTGGACAAGGTGAGAAAGCTGGGCGGTAAGCCCTTTCTCACCGATGCTAACACGCTGTACGTCGGCTCCCGGTCCAACGCCGTCGACCACCTGGAAACTGCCATACAAAATGGCTTTGATTTTGCGGTGGTGAACGCGCCGCTCATAATAGCCGACGGCCTGACCGGTAAGGATTATGTCAACGTGCCTATAGAGGGCAAGCACTTCAAAGAAGTTAAAATCGGCAGCGCCGCTTACCACGCCAACGCCATTATTTCCGTAACTCACTTTAAAGGCCACGAGCTTACCGGTTTCGGGGGCGTCTTAAAAAACCTGGGCATGGGCCTGGGCTGCCGCAGCGGCAAGCAAATGATGCACTCTGATGTTTTGCCTAAAGTAAAGGAAGAAAAATGCATCGGCTGCGGCATGTGTGCCGAGTGGTGCCCGGCGGGGGCCATTACCGTCGAGGATCACGCTTCCATTGACGACAAAGTTTGCTGGGGCTGCGGCGAATGCACCGTTACCTGTTCGGAAGGAGCCATTAAAATCAACTGGAAAACTAAGCCGAACATTGCTCAGGAAAAAATCGTGGAATACACCATGGGCGTACTGAAAAACAAAAAAAATAAGGCCGCACATTTTTCCTTTATCATGAACGTCTCACCCGAGTGCGACTGCTGCACTTATAACGACGCTCCGATCGTGCGCGATATCGGCATCGCCGCCTCGTTGGACCCCATAGCTCTGGATCAGGCCTGCATTGACCTGGTCAACGGGGAAAAGGTGCTTAAAGGTTCCCGCCTGGAGGAGAGCCCCGACGTGGAGGATAAATTCGGCGCGCTGCATAAAAACGTTGACTGGTCAGTACAGCTGGCCTATGGTGAAAAAATGGGCCTGGGCAGCAGGAAGTACCAGTTGATTAAAATATAACCAAGAGTTGTTACCCGGCGCTCCTTATGTCGTTCGCTCTAGGAACGGAAGCGCCCAAAATGGTTTGTCAACAACTTCGCCGCCATTGCCGGGCGGTTTTTTATTTAGCCGGATGACGGGCACGGGACGCTGCCAGCCCGCGGTGCC
>CAJYBN010000106.1 GCA_913064925.1 uncultured Peptococcaceae bacterium | reverse complement strand
GTCACCGGCCGGTTGTGCATGATGCTGCTGATGCGGCTCAGTGTTTCCAGTTGTTCTTCCTCGCCGGGCAGGTCGCCGCGGTCCAGGTACATAAAGTCTGTACTCAGCAACCCGATGCCGTCCGCATTTGAGGCGGCCGCGGCGGCCACTTCATCCATATTGCGGGCAAAAGTATGCAGCGCGAAAACGTGGCCGTCTCTGGTAACAGTGTGCGGCTGTATTTCATTTGCTTCCAAACCGGTTCACCTTCTTGTTCTCGTTTAATACCGTTACGGTTAGGGTAACATATCCGCAGCAAAAAGTTAAGAGAGCCGTTTGAAAAACAAGCTTGGGCGGCGCGGTTCGCCGCTGCTGGCTATTCTGCTGTTTCCCCGGCGGCGCCCGGGGCGGGGGTGCGCAGCGTCCCGCCGGCATGCCTAACAGTGCTGGGTTCCGTATGGCGCAGTTCCTGCAGCACGTGGCGGGTGGCCAGGTCAAACATCTCCGCCAGGTCGTCCTCCACCTTTTCGGCGGCCAGCTCAATCAGGCGGGCCACCTTGCCGGTGTTGATGTTGATGCGGTGCCGGGCAAACATTTGGATGCGGAACTTATTGGCCAGCGACGGGGCGGTGGCACGAAAAACCTCGATGTAGTCCGGGAAACTGGCGATGCGGGATTGCAAAAAGCCAGCTTTGTTTCCCGTCAGATCAGCCAGCAGGTGAGTCAGCTGGTTAATTAGTTGTTTGTTGTTAAAAGCGCGGCGTAGTATTTGCCCGTATGTGCCGCAGGCTCCTATGCGCAGCTCGATGCCCATTTCGATGATGTTGTGTGCTTTCCACCAGCCCATTTCCGGGGGGATGTTGCAAGCCTCTATGGTCTGCTTCACCAGCGAGCGTCCTTTTTCGAAGCAGTAGCCGCGCTGGCAGCCCGGGTATTTTTCATCGCCGAAATAATCCAGGCCGGGGGGAGAAATACCGTGTGTTACCACGCCCCGCGCGAAATCGACCCACTGGGCGTTGCCTTTAAATGCCCGCAGCAGTTTGCCGCCCATGCTGTGTGCCGCGGCATGGCTGACCTGCTTGTTGATGATCATGTCCGGAAAAATACTGCCCAGGGCAATGGCGTCGGAAATGCGCCCCAGCACCATTTCTGCGAAATAAACATGCGTTTGAGGGAAAATGGTATTCTCCCCCCTTTGCTATATTATGATAATATAGTACTCGGTTTACAGTTGTGTACATTTTACGCCGGCGAGGTATGAATTGATGTCCGGGCATTCCTTGGCCAAGGCTTCCTCCATGCTGCTGGTTCTGTTTGTGCTCAGCAGGCTGCTGGGCTTTGTGCGGGAACAGGTGATCGCCGCTCTGCTGGGCGCTTCTGTCCAGTCGGACGCCTTCGTGGTGGCGGCGACCATACCCTTTACCTTTTCGTTTATTATCGGCGTTTCAGCCGGTAACGCGCTGCTTCCGGTTTACACGAGCCGCCTGCAGGACCCGGGGAGGGCCCGGCTGGCTTCCACCGTCATTTACGCCGTGGGGGCGCTCACCGCCTTGCTTACGGCGGCGGGCTGGGCATTTACCCCGCAGGTGGTGGGCGTGCTGGCGCCCGGCCTGGCAGGCGAGGCCAGGCAATTGGCGCTGTCCTGCACGCGCATCATGCTGCCGTCCACGCTGCTTTTAACCCTGGGTTTCCTGTGCAAGGCGGTGCTCAACGCCCATCGCGAGTTCAAGGTGCCGGCCATGGCGCCGGTTTGGCAAAACGCGGTTTTTTTGCTGTTGATTGTCCCCTTGGGCGGGCTCTTGGGGCCCGGCCTGGCCTGGTGCACCCTGGCCGGTGCGGCGGTTTTTTACCTGTACAACCTGCCGGCTATGGCCCGCTGCGGCATCCCCCTGCGCCCGCTGGTGGACTTGCGGGACCAGGACGTGCGCCGCGTGGTGGCCATGACGGTGCCGGCCGTCCTGACTACCTTGGTGACCAGAGGCTTTATATTTGTGGACCGGTGGTTTGCTTCCCACCTGGCCGAGGGGAGCATAGCGGCACTGAGCTTCGCCAACCGGGTGCGCGAGCTGCCGTACGGCATGTTTGTTGCCGCCGTATCCACGGTTTTGTTCCCGGCCTTGGCGGCCGCGGCGGGACGCGGGGACATGCGGCTGCTGCGGGAAAGAACGGCGGCGGGCTTGCGCCTGGTGGCGCTGGTGACCTACCCCTGCGCCGCGCTGCTGCTGGTCCTGGCCGTTCCGGTGGTGCGCCTGCTTTTTGAAAGGGGCGCTTTTGACGCGTCTGCCACCGCCGCCACCGCCGCGGCCATGGGTTTTTACGCGCTGTCGGTGGCGGCCATGTCCGCCAATTCGGTGCTCACTTATACTTTTTTAAGCCTGCGGGACGCCGTGCTGCCCATGTGGGCGGGTATTGCCGGCCTGGCGGTCAATATCGCCCTCGACTGCCTGCTGGTCGTTCCCATGGGTCACGCCGGCTTGGCCTTGGGCAACACCGTGGGGTTTTTCGTCACTGCGGCGTTTTTCCTGGCCGCGCTGGCCCGGCGCCTGCCGGGATTCGACTGGCGCCGGCAGGGGGTGGACCAGCTAAAAATTTGCGCCGCCGCGCTGGCTTTTGCTGCTGCACTGCGGCTGGCGGGCACTTGGACCGGTCTTTACGGCCACCTTTCCCTGCCGGGCCAAATGCTGGCCTTGACCATGGTGCTGGGTTTCGGGAGCATTGCTTACCTGTTGGTTTTGCTCTGGTTGGGCGTGGAAGAGGTGGTGTCCCTGGTAAAAAGATTTATAATAAAATAGTATTGTGTAAACCATAATATTATAATATATTATTTTACAAGATAAGCCCGGGGGTTAAAGACAATGGGAGAAATAAGCAAGTACGAGGAACCCGCCAAGCTGTTGAAGGCTCTTGCTCACCCCACCCGCTTGTGCATCGTGGCGGGGTTGATTAACGGCACCTGTAATGTCAATAAGATGAAGGACTGCCTGAAACTGCCCCAATCCACCGTATCCCAGCAGCTCGCCATACTGCGGGCTCAGGGTATAGTGGACGGGGTGCGCAGCGGTACCGAGGTTTTTTACCAGGTGACCAACCCGAGGGCCAAGGAAGTGGTGCGGGTGCTGCTGGGCGACAACCCGGATATATTCAAGTAAAAAGGGGCAGGCCCGTAACCTTGCTGCTTAAGCGCGGCGGCGCCACCGCGCCAGTGCCTTACCGTTCAGGTAGTCGAATTTTCTGCCTTGCCAGGTATCCCGTTCTTCCATGACGCGGTCCAGTTCGGTCTTGATTTTCCACCAGCTGGTGTTCCAGTTGCAAAAAATGGTATCCTGCCGCGGGCCTTTGCCCACCAGGCGCTGAATCACCACGGCGGGATCAAGGTGCTCCAGGAAGGCCACCACCCGCTCCACGTATTCTTCCAAGGAAATGACGTTGAATTCGCCGCGCTGGTACATGTCGCCCAGTACCGTGCCGCGTACGATGTAAAGCGAATGGAGCTTGACGTACTGGATGCCCAGGGCCGATACTACCTTGGCGTTTTCCACCACGTCCAGCATGTCGTCCCAGGGCAGGTTCAATATGAGGTGGGCGCAAACCGCGAACCGCCGGCGGTGCACGCGTGCCACCGCGTCCAGAAATTCGGCCAGGGTATGACCCCGGTTTATTTTTTGTAAGGTGCGGTAATTGGCCGTCTGCAGGCCCAGTTCAACATCGATGTCCAATTTTTTTTCTTCCTGCACGGCGCTCAACACGTCAAGGTACTCCTCGCCAATACAGTCGGGCCTGGTGGACACGGAAATGCCCACGATGTCTTCCTCTTCCGCCGCCGCCTGCACGTTGGCGGCAAACTGCTCCAGGGGTAGGTAAGTGTTGGTGAAAGCCTGGAAGTAGGCAATGAACTTTCCGGCGTTGAACCGCCGGCGAAAATAGTCCCTGTTGCGGCGTATCTGCTCCCGTACCGACAGGGTGTTGGGGAGCGCGTCAAACCCGGAACCCTGCTCGTCACAAAAGATGCATCCCCCTGTTCCCAGGGTGCCGTCCCGGTTGGGACAGGTTCCGGGCAGGTTTACCGGCAGCTTGTAAACCTTTTGACCGTACTTACCGACCAGGTGTTCCGAATAAAGGTTGTACCTGCTTTTGCTCATGCTTTCACCCACCCGGTGCCAGGTGTTGAAAGTTGAAAGTGTTGAAAGTTGCCTTAACGCTTTGGGCAAATTTTATCATATTTGTCCGGGATAGAGCAAAAGAAAATCGCGGAGCTGTGGTTCCGCGATTTGGCTCACCCAGGTTTTAACGCGGGGGTACGTAGGCCGCGGTGACGCTGCGGTACAGGTTGTCCCGGGGTATGCCCGTCCAGGTGATCTTGGGCACGCTGCCCGCCTCCCGCTTGGCCATGTACAGCACAAGGTCCAGCACCCGGCAGGAGTAGCCCCACTCGTTGTCGTACCAGGCCAACACTTTGACCAGGGTGCCGTCCAGCACGATGGTGGACAGGGTATCCACGATGGAAGAGTGGGAATCCCCGTAGTAATCCTTGGAAACCAGCGGCGCGTCGCTGCAGGCCATGATGCCCTGCAGTTCACCTTCGGCGGCTCTTTGCAGCGCGTGGTTAACTTCCTCCACCGAGGTGGGACGCTCCACCACGGCGACAAAATCCACCACCGATACGTTGGGCGTGGGCACTCGCATGGCCAGGCCGTTCAGCTTGCCCGCCAGCTCGGGTATGACCAGCCCGACGGCTTTGGCGGCGCCGGTGGTAGTGGGTATGATGGAAACCGCGGCGGCCCGCGCCCGGCGCAGGTCCTTGTGGGGCAGGTCCAGGATCTGTTGGTCGTTGGTGTAGGAATGCACCGTGGTCATCATGCCGTGCCGGACGGTAAAGTTCTGGTGCAGGACCTTTACCACCGGTGCCAGGCAGTTGGTGGTGCAGGAAGCGTTGGAAACCACGTTGTGCCTGTTCGGGTCGTACTGGTCGTGGTTGACCCCCATGACAATGGTGGCGTCCACGTTTTTACCCGGGGCGCTAATAACCACTTTACGCGCGCCGGCGCGCAGGTGGCCGGCTGCCTCTTCCCCTTTGGTGAAACGCCCGGTGGACTCGACTATTATGCTGACTTCCAGCTCGCCCCAGGGGAGGGCGAAGGGTTCCTTTTCGGAAAGTACCAGCACCTTTTTGCCGTTAATGTAAAAGCTGCCGTCGCCGGCCTTGATATCGGCGTCCAGTATGCCGTGCACGGAGTCGTATTTTAACAAGTGGGCCAGCGTTTGGGCATCGGTCAGGTCATTTACCGCTACCACTTCCACTTCCGGGTTGTTCAGAGCGGCCCGGAAAACATTGCGACCGATGCGGCCGAAACCGTTAATGCCGATTTTTATAGTCATGAAACAGCTAACCCCTTTCCGCCAGTGGCAAATTGTTATAACTTTAGTTTGGCCGCCGGCGGCCGGGGTATGAATGCCAAATTTCTTCTGCGTTAAACGTGTAGTTCCACAATATCCTTATCCTGTAAGACGTAGTCTTTGGGCACGCTTTGGCCGTCGAACCGCGCCGAGCCCCAGATGCGGGCGCTTTTCAGCGAGTGGTAAAAATCTTTGTGTATGGACACGGCCAGGTCCAGCACGGTGCTTCCCCCCGGCAAAACAAAGGGCTTGCTCATGTCGGGCTGCCTGCCGGGCACCTTGGTGTACACCCTGATTACGCCGGCCATGTGGAAAATTTTTTTCCGCAGCGCCTCCAGGTTGTGCCCGCTGGCGGTGGATACCGGCAGCATTTCCATGCCGGCGGGCAGCATTTCCTGCAGCAGGGCGATGCGATCCGCGCTTTCCGGTAGGTCGCACTTGCCGGCTACCAGCAGGCACCGCTCCGGTCCCTTGCTGTTTTTCTGCGGTATGCCTTCCGTCACCAGCACCCTTTTTTGGGTAAGCACGTCCAGGCATTCCTCCAGCTGCTGCAGGCAGTCATCCGAGCCCGCGTCCACCACAAGCAGCAGCAGGTCGGCGCTGCGCAGTATCCCCGTCAGCCCCGGGGGCACCGATGCGGCGGTGACGGGCGGCGTGTCCACCAGCTGGAAGCTGATGTCCTCGTAAGGCATCATGCCGGCAAAAGGCAGGGTGGTGGTAAAGGGGTAATCGGCAACCTTTAGCTTGGCTCTGGTCAAGGCCGCCACCAGGGATGACTTGCCGGTGTTGGGCAGCCCCACCAGGGCCGCCTGGCCCGCACCCTGTCGTTCGATTTTAAAGGGGTCAAAGCGGCTGGCGGAGGACTTTTTTTCGCCCTCGGCGCGCAGCTTGGAAAGTCTTTTTTTCAGGTCGGCCTGCAGCTTTTCCGTGCCCTTGTGCTTGGGAATTACCGCCAGCATCTCTTCCAACGCGGCGATCTTGTCCTCCAAAGTGGCAGCCTTTTTATAGGCCTCCTCGGCCTGGTGGTACTGGGGCGTAAGGTTGGCCGGCACGTTTGCCATCCCCCCTTTGACAAAAGGCGGCCGGGCGGGGCGGGGCCGCAGGCGCTTGAAACCTTGGCTCCAAAGGGCGGCCGCCGGCGATTTTCCCACTGCTAATTATATATTATAATAATAACTATAATCGAAACCAACCCACAGGCAGGAGAGATGAAAACGTGCCGGACCACGAGAATGTAATGACCAAAGAATTGCTGCAAAAGCTGCGGGATGACCCCTTTCCCAACTACCTGGGCGTTGAGCTGGATGAAGTGGCTCCCGGCTACGCCCGGGTGAAACTGCGCGTGCAGGATCACATGACCAACATCCACCGCATAACCCACGGCGGCGTTGTGTTTACCCTGGCCGACGTGGCCCTGGGTGTGGCCAGCAATTCCAGGGGACCGGCGGCCGTGGCGGTAAATGTAAACATCAATTACATACGGGCTAGCAGCCCCGGCGACGTGCTGGTGACCACGGCGGAGGAAGAGCACTTGGGCCGGCAAACAGCCAGTTACCGGGTGACGGTGCGGGACGGCCGTGGGCGCCTGGTGGCTGTGGCGCAGGGGCTGGTATTCCGCAAGGCGGAAAACGCGCCCGGGTAAACGGGCCCGGCGGGGGTGCCCGGCCGGCGCAGCAGAGGAGGCGCTTAAAATGCAACCAAAGTATTTTATCGACAGCCATGTCCATATCATGACGCCGTACAGGATCAGGGGCGGTATCAAATGGATAAGGCGGGTGGTAAAAGAGTACGAGCAGCTGGACCTGGACGTCACCCCGGCGGAACTGGTGCTGCATATGAAAAACGCGGGTGCAAATTACATTTTTAATTACTTTTACCCCCTGCAGCCGGGGGAAAGCAGGGAAATCAACCGCTGGCAGCGCCGCCTTGCCGACGCCCACCCCGAAATAATTCCCTTTGCCTCGCTGCACCCGGGGGACGACGAAAAGGAAGAAATCATTGGCGAGGCCCTGGATACCCTGCAGCTGGCGGGTTTTAAGTTTCATCCCTACGTTCAGGGATTTGACATCCTGGATCCCCGCATGCTGCCCGTGTACGATATGCTGCAGGAGAGGGGATGCCCGGTTAACATACACACCGGGTTTGCCGCCTTTTACGGCCTGGCGCCCATGACGGAAGACTTCCTGCAGCTGCTGCGCCGCTATCCAAACATGAAGCTTATAGCCGCCCACATGCTTTACGGCGACCTGCCTTTTACGCGCTGGCACGATGTTATGCAGGAGTACCCCAACCTCTACCTGGATGCCACCAACACGCTTTCCTTTTGCCCGCCCGGCACCCGGGAAGGCGACGAAATGCAGGAAATTATTAAAAAATACAGCCGCCGCATGGTTTTCGGCAGCGATTATCCCATGGGCATGGCCTACCCGGTAGACCGGCTTTACGGCTTGGTTGCCCGTATATGCCCCGACCGGGAAACGCTGGAAGACGTTGCCTGGCGGACCGCCGCCCGCCTGGTGGGCCTGGAACTGGAACCAAACTTGTCAAGGAGATGATTACAAAACATGAACAATCAGGCGGATAACCAAAGACAATATTTACTGGCCGCGCTAATCGAAATATACAGGGGTATGGATGTTTTTTTACCCCAGTTCGACCCCGGCCTGGAAAGGGAAGTGCTGCGCGATGTGTTTTCCGCCGCCATCAGCTTTGCCAGGCTGGAAGCCTCCCGCCACGTCCTCAGCGAGGAAATCCACAAGTGCGTCACGGAAGGGGCTTCCGTGCGGGAGCAAATGCAGCTGGCGGCCGCGCAAACGCCGGACGTGTTGAACGCAAAAATGCTGGCGGCCGCGCACCTGCTTAAAATTATGAACGAAGGCAAGATAAAGTTTTCTTGAAAATCTCCGCCTTCGCCTGGCGGAGTTTTTTTTAACATGATCATAACTTACTTTTTATTGTTTGTTAACCTAAAGCAGCCGGGTATAAGGTAAAATTTAAACAGCAGGAGGTGTTGCAAAAATGGCGGCAGCTAAGAATAAGTTATGTGAACACTGCAGCAAATGCATTTATCATTGGGCCGGCGGTTGTCCGGGATTAAGCCAGTTCAGTAAGGAGAAGTGCAAAAACATGTCTACTTAATTAACCCCTGCGTAAAAAAGCAGGGGTTAGTTTTTTTGTACCGTTTAGTTGGCTATTTTTCTGGTTAAGGAAAAATTTATACTGTTAACAGAATTTTAATATTATTACGGCAAATCTTCCTGTATCCTTAAAGTAAAATTTAAAAAATTTAACGTTTTTTTAATTGTTAGATAACCATTATTGAATTCAATATCATGCGGCTGAGGTAGGTGTTGCCCGTGCACGCCCTCAGGAAAATATTGCCTTTGAATATGTTCAGCTTTGCCAGGGTCAGCAGCGAGCCCGGCAGTTACGGCCTGCAGCATCTCAGCAAGTTTCGCGGCCTGGTAAAAAAGAACCATTACCGGGAAAAAGACAATTACTACCTGCGCGATATGAGGTTTGTGGTGCTGGATACGGAAACCACCGGTTTCAAACCTCTGGAAGGCGATGAAATAATTTCGGTGGGCGCTTGCGTGGTTATGGGCGATAGGATACTGCCCGAACGGTTTCACAAGCTGGTCAACCCGCGCCGGCCGGTGCCGCCCGTGGTGACGGAACTTACCGGCATTACCGATGCCGTGTTGGAGAAAGCCGACGGTTTTTCCCAGGTGGCGGCGGAGTTGATGGAGTTTCTCCAGGACAGCATCATTGTTGGGCACAGCATTAAGTTTGACATCTCCTTCTTAAATTACAAATTAAAGCCCTACGGCGTGAGCATCAATAATTATTATCTGGATACGGGCGTGCTCTCCAAGATATTGAATACCGGTTTACGCTCGCATTCCCTGGACAGCATACTGCAGCACATGAGCATTGAACCCGCAGGGCGGCACACGGCACTGGGCGACGCCTTGCTCACTGCCGGCGTGTTTCTACGCTTCCTGGACCGGCTGCAGGAGCTGAAAATATGGACCCTGTGGGACCTGCGCAGTTTCATTCGGCATTCTATGCTGTACATTATATAATGGGCTGCGCAAGGTATACTGCAAAATGAGGGGTGTTATCATTCTGATAACCGCCAAAACTATGTGCTTGGTGGAGGTGCTG
>CAJYBN010000105.1 GCA_913064925.1 uncultured Peptococcaceae bacterium | reverse complement strand
AGAGCGCTGAAGGGGACGGCCAGCCCGGTGCCCCGTTCCTGCAGGGCCAGGGCCAGCACGCCGAGGACGGCCGCCAGCAGGAACTGTCCCAGCAGCTTTTCCCTGGCCCGCAGCCCCAGCGAGCGCCTCAGCGCCACTTTGATGAAGTCGTCTAAAAACCCGATTAACCCGAACCCCAGCGTCATACCCAGTACCACCAGGGCATCCCGGTCGTGGCGGCCGGTTAGCAGCACCGCCGCCGCGATGCCGCCCAGGAACATGACGCCGCCCATGGTGGGCGTGCCGGCCTTGCTGAAATGCCGGGACGGCCCGTCGTCCCTGATGCTCTGGCCAAACTTTAGCCGGCGCAGCAGCGGTATGCACAGCGGCCCCAGGACCAGGGTGACCGCCAGGGCGGTGATAAAGGCCAAAACTATATGCCCGTCCAGTACCCTGCTCATTGCCCTACTCCCCGGAAAACAGATGTTTTGCCCGTTGAACTATGACGGATAACTAATTTTTCAACAAATCGTCCACTATCTCCTCCATGTGCATCCCCCGGGAACCTTTGACCAGCACCACGTCCCCGGGGCGCAGTTCCCTGTGCAGCACCTGCAGCGCCTGCTCCTTGTCGCCGCACGCCACCACGCTGCCGGCGGGGAGTCCCGTCCCGCGGGCGCCTTCCGCCGTGTGCCGGGAAAGCTCGCCCACGGTGACCAGCAGCGCCACCCCGTGCCGCGCCGCCGCGGCGCCCACCCGGCGGTGTCCTTCCGCGGCGCCTTCGCCCAGCTCCAGCATGTCGCCCAGCACCGCTACCGCCCGGCGCCCCGCGGCCACTTCCTCCAGGGCCTGCAGCGCGGCGCAGGTGGAATCGGGATTGGCGTTGTACGCGTCGTTGATGACGGTAATCCCGCTGCCGTCCACCACTTCCATGCGCATGCCCGACAGGACCACCCGGGCCAGGCCCGCAGAAACTTCAGCGGGGGTCAGCCCCAGCAGCAGCCCCGTTCCCGCGGCCGCCAGGGCGTTCATGATATTGTGGCGCCCCGGCAGCGGCAGGCGCACCTCGCACTCTATATCACCCATCACCGCCGTAAACCGGTTGCCCCGGCCCTCCCGGCGGATATCCCGCGCGTAAATGTCGTTGCCCGGTTCCAGGCCGAAGAACAGCACCCGGCCGTGGCAGCGGCGGGCCTGTTCCCGGGCGTGCGGGCTGTCGCCGGGCAGCAGGGCAAAACCGTCGCGTGAAATGTGGTCCAGTATCTCACCCTTGGCCCGGGCGATGTTTTCCACCGAGCCCAGCCTCTCGGCGTGGGCCGTACCGATGCTGGTGATGACGGCGCAGGTGGGCCGGGCCAGCAGGCACAGGGAGTTGATCTCACCGGGCGCCCGCATGGCCATCTCTACCACGGCGGCCCCGTGCTCGGGGGAGAATTCCAGCAGGGTCAAGGGCAGGCCGATTTCGTTGTTGAAGTTGCCCGGCGTTTTCAGCACCTGGTAGCGGCTCCCCAGCACCGCCGCCACCATGTCCTTGGTGGTGGTTTTGCCGCTGCTGCCCGTTATGCCCACCACGGGCACGGCAAACTGCCGGCGGTGATAGGCCGCCAGGGCCTGCAGGCCGGCCAGCGTGTCGCCCACCCGGACGACCGGCACCCCGGGGTCCACGCGCACCTCGCGGCTCACCACCACGGCGCGGGCGCCGCCGCTGACGGCCCGGTCCACGAAGTCGTGGCCGTCGAACCTTTCCCCCCGCAAGGCGAAAAACACGTCGCCGGGCTTGATTTGCCTGCTGTCGGTGGATACCCGGCTGATCACCACGTTCTCGTCGCCCTGCACCAGCCTGCCGCCGATAACCCGGTACAGCTCGCCCACCGTTATAGCCTTCACTGGCGCACAACCCCCTTATTTTTTCAGCAGTTCCAGGGCCGCCGCCGCCTCCTCGCGGTCGTCGAATGGCAGGCGGCGCTCGCCGACGATCTGGTAGTCTTCGTGCCCCTTGCCCGCGATGACCACCACGTCGCCCGCTCCGGCCCTGCGCACGGCCTCCCGGATGGCCTCCCGGCGGTCGGGTATCACCGTATAGCTGGCACCCTCGACCGCGCGCACGCCGGCCAGGATGTCCTCAATGATGGCCAGGGGCTTTTCCGAACGGGGATTGTCCGAAGTCACCACCGCCAGGTCGCTCAGGCGGGCGGCGATCTTACCCATGAGGGGCCGCTTGGCCCGGTCGCGGTCGCCCCCGCAGCCGAACACCGTAATCAACCTGCCGCCGGTTATTTCCCGGGCGGTAGCGAGCACGTTTTCCAGGCCGTCCGGGGTGTGCGCGTAGTCCACGATAACGGCGAAGTCCTGCCCCCGGTCCACCAGCTCGAACCGGCCCGGCACCCCGGGCACCCCTTCCAGCCCCCGCTTGATCGCCTCCGGGGAAATGTTGTCGGCAAACCCCGCGGCCACCGCGGCCAACGCGTTGTACACGTTGAACTTGCCGGTCAGCTTCAGGTTCAGGTCCACGGCGCTGCCGCCCGGCAGCAGGGCCGTGAAGGACACGCCCCGGGCCGTCACCCGGACGTTGCGGGCCGTCACGTGGGCGGGATTGTGTAGCCCGTAGGTGATGACGGGGGCGGTGCTGGTTTCCATGATGCGCGGCGCCGCCGGGTCGTCGGCGTTGACCACCGCGCGCTTGGGGCCGGGTTTGCGGGCACCGCGGCCCAGGCCGGCGAACAGCTTGCTCTTGGCGGCCAGGTATTCCTCCATGCCGGCGTGAAAGTCCAGGTGATCCTGGGTTATATTGGTGAAAACCGCCGTGTCGAACTCGCACTCCTCCACCCGGTGCAGCGCCAGCGCGTGCGAGCTGACCTCCATCACCACGACCTGCACCGCTTCCCCGGCCATTTCCGCCAGCAGGCGCTGCAGGTCGGCGGATTCCGGCGTGGTCCGCTCCACCGGCAGCACGCGGTCCCCGATGCGGTTGTAGATGGTGCCGATAAGCCCTGTTTTGACGCCGTGCTCCCGGTAAACGGCGCTGATCAGGTTGGTGGTGGTGGTTTTGCCGTTGGTGCCCGTCACCCCAACCACTTTCATTTTCCGGGCGGGATAACCGTAAAAGCGGGCGGAAAGCAGCGCCAGGAACCGGCGGGAATCCTCCACCAGCACCTTGGACACCCCTTCCGGCACCGGTACGTCCTCCTGCAGTACCACGGCCGCAGCGCCCCGCTCAACGGCATCGCGGACGTACAGGTGGCCGTCGGTGCGAAACCCCTTGATGGCCACAAATAAAAAACCCGGCCCGGCCTGCCGCGAATCGTATGCAATTCCCCGCACCTGCCGGTCCTCAACCACTTTACTGTCTAACAGCGGCAGCCCCGCCAACAGGTTCGACAGTAACAACCGGTAATCCCCCTTATTCCATATTAAATATTATTTCCATCATTGACATATTTAACCTTAAAGTAACTTAAAAAACGGAAGCCGGTACGGTGTTCAACCGTCCGGCGGCTTTTCTATAGAGAAGCGTTTCTCTATGGAGAAGCGTAGGGATTTCCCACCGGCCCCTCCTCTCCCGGGGCGGGGCCGCTTGCGCCGGGCTGCGGTGAGGGCTGCTGCCCGCTCTCCCCGGGTGGCGCGAACCGTACCTTGATCTTGGTACCGGTCACCACCTTTTCGCCGGGGCGCACGCTCTGCTCCACGGCCACGCCGCTTCCTTCGGGCTCCAGGTACAGGCCGATGTCTTCCAGCAGCGCGCCCGCCTCTTTGATGGTCATGCCGCGCAGGTTGGGCACGGTTACCAGCCCGCCCTTATCCCTGCTCACAGCGGGCTGCAGTTCCAAAATTACGGTGGTGCCGCTGTTCACCCTGGCCCCGGCCTCGGGTGTCTGGTCGTACACTATCCGGCCCTCGCCCTGCACCTGGCACTGCAGTCCTGCGGCCTTGATTATCCGGCAGGCCTCCTCCACGGGGTAATTGACCACGCCGGGCACTGTAACTTCCTTTTTGGGTATTTCCACTTCGAAGGGCTTTTTCGGCTTTTCCAGGCCGGGCGTTTCCGGAATGCCCAGGTAGCGCAGGGTATCCCTGGCGATGGCCTGGAACACCGGCGCGGCCACCAGCCCGCCGTAATACACGCCGCCCTGCGGCTCGGCTATCACCACCAGCACGGCGATCTTGGGATCGTCCACCGGAGCAAAACCGGCAAAGGAAGAAACGTACCTGCCGGCAACGTAGCCGCCCTTTTCACCCACCACCTGGGCGGTACCGGTCTTGCCGCCCACGCGGTACCCTTCCACGTAGGCGTTACGGCCCGTACCCCGCACCACCACGTTTTCCAGCAGCAGGCGCAGCTGGCGGGCGGTGTCGGCCGATATGACCTGGCGCACCTTTTCCGGCTCCAAGGTGCGGGCGGTTTTGCCGCCGGCCCTGATTTCCTTGACCAAGCGGGGCTTCATCAGCACGCCGTCGTTGGCCACCGCCGCCACCGCGCAAAGCAGCTGGATGGGCGTTACAGCGATGGACTGGCCGATGGACATGGTGGCCAGGTTGAGCGTGGTGGCTTTTTGTTGTGGGATGACGATGCCGCCGGCTTCGCCGGGCAGCCTGATGCCGGTGGGCTCCCCGAAGCCAAAGCCCTCCACGTACTTGTAGAATTTCTCCAGACCCAGGTCCAGGCCCACCTTGATGAAACCGGGGTTGCAGGAGTTCTGCACCACCTCGACGAAACTCTGGCTGCCGTGACCGCCCGCCTTCCAACAGCGGATGTTGCGGTCGGCCACCTTGATGTAACCGGGGTCGAAAAATCTATCGTCCGGGCGCACCGCGCCCTCCTCCAGGGCGGCGGCCGCGGTGACTATTTTGAATGTAGAGCCCGGCTCATAATTATACCATATGGCGGGGTTTTTATCCCATACTTCCCTGGGCTCCTCGTTCCAGCGGTTGGGGTTGAAGGTGGGGCGGTTGCCCATGGCCAATATGCCGCCCGTTTCCGGGTCCATGACAATGGCCAGGGCAAACTTGGGGTTATACTGGGCCACCGCCTTGTCCAGTTCCCTTTCCACGAAATACTGGATGCTCTCGTCAATGGTCAGCACCAAGTCATGACCCGGCCGGGGCGGTATGTACTGGTGCATGGCCTCGGGAACGGGGCGGCCCGCCGCATCGTACTCCACCACGATGCGGCCCGGCTGGCCGCGCAGTTCCTCGTCGTAGCTTCGCTCGATGCCGGTAAGACCCTGGTTGTCAATGCCGGCGAAACCCAGCACGTGCGCGGCCAGGGAAGGGTCCAGGTAATAGCGCTTGCTTTCCTCCACGAAACCAATGCCTTTTATCTCCAGCGCCCGCACTTTTTGCGCCGCGTCGTTATCCACTTTCCGCTTGATCCATTCAAAGGACGACTTCCTGGTCAACCGCCGGTAAAGCTTTTCCACGTCCAATTCAAGCAGGGGAGCCAGCTTTTCCGCCGCCTCCCGCGGGTTTTCCACCTGGTTGGGCGTGGCGTATATGGAATCCACGCTGATACTGGTGACCAGTTCTTTGCCGTTGCGGTCGAGGATGGAGCCGCGCCTGGCTTCCACCGGGATGTCGCGCATGCGCACTTCCAGGGCCTTCTTCTGCAATTTATCGCCCTCCACGAACTGCACCCAGGCCAACCTGCCTATAAGGTAGAGAAAAAACACGCTTGCTGCTAAAAATATCCAGGTTAACCGCTTGCGCACGGTCATGCTGGTTCCGTACATCCCCCACCCTCCGGTTCACGCGCCCTAGCCCGAGTGCATGCTGACCTCCAGCCGGCTCACCATTTTGGCAAAGGCATTGATTACCCAGTTCTGTTCTCTCCGTTCGCCGGCCAGCGCCCGGTCTTCGCCCGCACGGTCTTTTTCCGCCGCAGCCGCGGCGACACCCGCCGCGGCCGTCTCCCCGGCCGGCTCAACCGCCTGCACCACGACGACGCGGTCGTTTTGCGGCTTGACCATGCCCAGCTTGTGCACCGCTATCCGCTCGATATTTTCCAGGCTGGACAGTTTCTGCACCTTGGTGTACAGGTCGTGGCTCTCCTTGCGCAGCTGGGCCAGTTCCTTCTTGGCGCTGCTCAGCCGGTAGCCAGTGATTAGCACCTGGGTGTAATAAAAGGCGATTATGACGCAGGTACAGAAAAACACCAGCACCATGCCGGTAAGGGCCAGCCGCTCCCTCCTGAGCAGCCCCGGCGCGGCGGCGGCGCGCCTGCGCGGCCGCCTGTGGTTTTCCGGCAAACCGTAAGGTTCCACCCTTTCCCTGGCTACTATCAAAACTTATTCACCCTCCCGGTTTTTTAGAACTGGGCTCATTTTTTCCGCCACCCGGAGCTTGGCGCTGCGGGCGCGGGAGTTTTCCGCCAATTCTTTCTCCGCCGGCGTCAGGGGACGGCGGGTTACAAGCTTTAGCTCCGGTTGCCGCCCGCAAATGCAGGCGGGCAACTTGGGCGGGCACTGGCAGGGTTGGGCCAGTTCCCGGAACGTTTCCTTAACGATGCGGTCCTCCAGCGAGTGGAATGTGAGCACGCATATCCTGCCGCCCGGTTTCAGCCGGGCTACGGCCTCCCGCAGAGCGCCGGGCAGGATGTCCAGCTCGCGGTTCACCGCGATGCGCAGTGCCTGAAAGGTGCGCTTGGCGGGGTGCGGCCCTTCCCGCCGGGCCGGTGCGGGCACCGCGGTTTTGATGATCTCCACCAGCTGGGAGGTAGTGGTTATCTCCCGGTCCCGCCTGGCCCGGGCGATAAAAGAAGCAATGCGAGACGCCCAGCGCTCCTCGCCGTAGCGCCTGATGATGCCGGCCAGTTCCCGCTCCGGCAGCTTGTTCACCAGGTCGCGGGCCGTGGTGGTGTCCGCGGGGTCCATGCGCATGTCCAGCGGGGCGTCGTGCATGTAGCTGAAGCCCCGGGCGGGGTTGTCCAGCTGGTATGAACTGACCCCCAGGTCGAACAGGAAACCGTCCGCCGCCTCCAGCTGCAGTTCATCCAGCACGGCGGCCAGGCCGGCGAAATTAGCCCGCACCAGGGTACAGCGCTCGGCGAAGGGCGCCAGCTTCTGCCGGGCGGCCTGTATGGCCGCGGGATCCCGGTCCAGCCCCACCAGCCTCACCTGCGGCGGCGTGCTTTGCAGCAAGGCGAAGGCGTGCCCGCCGCCGCCCACGGTGCAATCGACAAAAACCCCCGCCGCGCCGGGGTTTAAACTGGCCAGTACCTCCTTGACCATGACGGGCTGATGGATAAAATGGATAGAATTGTCAGAATCTTTAACTTGTGAAAAAAAAATTTCCTCCACGCAATCATCCTTTTGGAACCGTTATATTATTAACTGTGCCCCGGCTGCGGGTAATTCCATTCGCCGCTTTAAATGCCCAGGTCGAAGTCCACGATTTTTTCCGCTATCTCCTCCACGGAAGATGCGGACTCCGTGTTGTAACGTTCCCAGTTCTCCCGGGACCATATTTCCACCCGGCTGGAAACCCCGATGACCACCACTTCCTTTTCCAGGCCGGCGTATTCCCTTAGGTTGGCGGGAATAAGCACCCGCCCCTGCTTGTCTATTTCGCATTCAGTGGCGCCGGCGAAAAAGAACCGCACGAAGGCCCGGGCGTCAGCCCTGGTGAAGGGGAGGGAACGCATTTTTTTTTCCAGCGCCGACCACTCCTCCTGGGGATAAGCAAAAAGGCAGCCGTCAAGTCCCTTGGTGACGATGAACCGGTCGCCCAGGCCCTCGCGGAGACGGGCGGGAACAATGAGCCTTCCCTTGGCATCTATGGTGTGCTGGTATTCGCCCAAGAACATGCCGTTCACCACTGCAGTGTATTTGCCAACCACTTTCCCCCACTTTGTACCACCATTCTATACCCTTTTTTCATTTCCTGCAATAGTCCTGTGGTCCTAAAACAAAAAATAAACCAGAGCTGTTAGCATCTGGTTTATAAAAGGTGCTATTTTAAATTTTCAGGCGGGGTTCTTACCGGGCTTGTATTCCTCGTTTACGCTGTTTCCCCCGTGCAGGGGCACCACCTTCCCCGGCCCGCGGTTGGCAGCCCTGTTGCCGGCTTTGCCCGTGGCCGGCTCCGGGGGCAAGGAGGATAAGTCGGAGCGGCAGTAAGGGCAGATCCAGCTGCCGGATGCGGCGGAATATGAGTCACCATGACAGAAGGGACAGGTTTTTTTATACAAAGGAAAAACCTCCACTTTATTTTTTATAGCGGGCTCAGTATTAACCGTAATTGGACCAGGAACTTATTACCATTATGTTTACCATAATTATCCCGGTTTGGTTCGCCCATTTCAACGGGGCAAAAAAATTGTATTATGTCGTATTATTAACCTTGTATGAAAAAATACGCCAACCCGCCGGTTGGCAAATAACCACTACCTTATTCTTCGCTATCGCCGCCGGGTCCGTTATCCACGGCATCACCGCCGCCGGAAGCCGCATCGCCCGGGTTACTTTCCCCGGCACTCTTATCGCTGGAAGCCGCGCTACCACCTCCGGCTTCATTACCGCTGGCCGGCGCTCCGCCGTTTTCGGCTCTGCCGTCCTTAGGCATTCCGCTGTTTCTAGCTTCGCTGCTACCTTCCGGCGCTTCGCCGTCTCCGTTGTTGCCGCCGGTACCGGTGCCACCGGCAGGCTCTCCGCCGTTCTCAGCGCTGCCGCCCACCGGCGTTCCGTCGTCCCCGGTGCCGCCGCCGGAACCGTTACCGCCGGCCGGCGCTCCACCGTTCCCGGCTCTGCCGCTAGAACCACTGCCGGTTCCTTCTTCCCCGGCGCCGGCCTGACCGGAGCCGCCGCCGGTTTGGGAGCCGCCTTCCCCGCCGGCCGTTGCGCCAGAGCCCGGCGTACCGTCAGCGATGTCATCGCCAGCCGCACCCTCGGAACCCGCCGCGCCGTCGCCGGTATCACCGCCGCCCGGATCAGTCGATCCGGCAGCGCCGGAGCCGGTGCTCCCCTCCTGCGGCGGTTTCTGCAGTTCCTCGATCAGGCTATTGGCGGCGCTCAGGCTGCTGCGCAGGCTGCTGATGCAGTCTAACAGAGAACTGACGCGGTCCTTCAGCCTTTCCTTGTCCTCGGCCAGCTCTTCGTTGGCTTCCTTCAGCAGCTCGTTGGCTTCTTCCAGCTTATCCTTTTGTTCCTGCAGCCGGTCCCGCTCCTCAATCAGTTCCATTTTGCGGGCGATGAGCCGCAGTACGTCTCCCACGGACCTGATTTCCCTTATCTCGCCCGCGGGGTCGTCTTCCTCGTCTACCATCTCCGCATATAAATCCTCCCTGTCTATAAACAATCTGCCCACTTCATACTGGGCGAAATTGTTCAGCACTCGGGCCGTAATCTTGCCGGTGAAAACTTCCCCGTTGTTCCGCCACCCCAGCAGCCCCAGGTCTCCCGCCGCAGCGGGCCGCGCGGGCACCGGGAAGCTTTCCCCGGGCTCCAGGCACACCGGGTTGATGTGCTGCAGCACGTCGCCCAAGCTGCCAGTGACGGAGAAGTACACCCACAGCCGGGTTTCCGATACGTTGGTAACAACAAAGCCGGTTTCGCCGGTCTCCAGCCAGCGGCCGGCATCAAATTCGCCCCCGACTTCC
>CAJYBN010000104.1 GCA_913064925.1 uncultured Peptococcaceae bacterium | reverse complement strand
CCAATTAAGGCAACAGGTTAACATGGGCATTCTCCATATCAAGGGTCTTCGATGAACGGCTGCTCTTACCTTTGCCCTACCGGCCTATGTCCCCGGCACTGGCAAACTCGCTCATGGAGGCGCGCGTACGCAAATCGCGAGCCAAAGCGAAAGATGATTGTGCCCCTGATCTTATATTTTCAGGGCCCGTGTGGCGACTGGGACATCGGTCCTATGTCATCATTGGGACAATGTCCCCTTTTTGTGCAGTGGGAATTGCTATAAAATTATGTTAGACCGTTTAAAAGGGGGCGCTGGTATGAAAAAGTTGCTGATATTGGTGTTTTCGCTGCTGCTGGCAGTGGCGCTAGCATCCGGAGCTGCCCTGGCCAAACCGGACAATGGCAACGGGGCCGTGAACAACCCAGGCAAGGGCAGGAAGCCGGTTAACGCTCCAGCCTCGAAGGCCGGGGGACAGGCCGGCGACCGGGACAACGGCGGGGATAAAGGCAGTGCAGACAAAGGCAAGGGAAAATCTGGTTCGGGCCATAATGCCGGGAGCAAAGGCGATGGCGGAAACAAGGTCGCCGGTGAAAACAAGAGCGGCGGCAGTAACGGAAGCAACGCCGGAAATAAGGAAACAGGCAGTTTTGATAAAAATGAAAGTGGCGGTAAGCCCGGCAAAAACAATACCGGTGATAAGCCCGGCGGCAAGGTGCAAGGCGGCGGGGACCGGGGCGAAAATGCGCTCCGCGCCGGTGAAGGGGATGACGAGCCGGGCTCTGGGGGAGAAGGCGAGTTTGTCACTCCAGATGGGTATTACGTGGAAATTAAAAACGGCAAGATAAAAATCAAGGGCAACGGGGCAAGTTTTGAGGTCAAAAACGGCAAGATAAAATTTAAGTCGGAAAACGGCAAGGTGGAGGTAAGCGGGGCAAAAACGAAAATCACGGGCGCCGGGCTGGATGAGTTCAGGCAAAAGGCCCGGATTTATGAAGAAATAACCGGCCGGGGAGTACAAATTGACGCCGGTTTTTCCGATACGAAAAATCATTGGGCCGGCCCGGCCATTAGCAAGTTATCTTCCATTGATCTCTTCAGGGGATACGAAGACGGCACTTTCCGGCCCGACGATCCCGTGACCGCCGCGGAAGCTGTTGCCTTAATCATGCGGCTAGCGGCAGAAAATGAAACGGAAGCTGAAGGGGAAGAAGCCGGCAGCGCGGAAACCGGCGCGGAGGGCGACAGTGAAAGCCGGCAGGAAGTAGAGGAAGGTGAGGCGGGCGAGGTGCCGGCCTGGGCCGAAGAAGCGGTGGAGGAAGCCGCCCGCAGGGGTATTCTAAATCTGAACCGTTTTCATTCCCATGTCCAGGTTACCAGGGCAGAAGTGGCCGTTTTGGTAGCCAAGGCCATGGGGCTGGAGCCGGCGGACACGGCTGACATGCCCTTTAAAGACGGCATTTTGCTTTCCCCCGAAGACGCGGGTTACATCATGGCCCTGTACCGGGAGGGGATTATTCAGGGATTGCCCGGCGGCAAGTTCAATCCCAACAGCGCCATCACTAGGGCGGAACTGGCGGTAATGCTGGAAAGGCTCGTGGGGGGCGGAGATAACGTTTCCGGCGACGACGACAGTGAGGACTTGGTTGGTGACGAAGAAACTTCCGGCGATGAAGAAGCGCCCGGTGATGATGGGAATGCCGGTGAAGAAGAAGCTGACGGCGATGATGAAACTGCAGCTGAGGACGGGGACCTTGGTGAAGAAGAAAACGCCGGGACAGGCGACGATGCCGGCGAAGATGAAGCTGCAGTTAAAGACGGCACCGGTCGGGAAGAAGCCGGCGATGCAGAGGATGCCGTGGCCGGTGAAGAAGACGAGGCCGGAGAAGATGATGTTGCCGGCGACGATGAAGCTACGCTGGAAGATGAAGCTGGCGGTGCAGAAGATGAAGCCGCCTGAAATAATTAAAGGATAACAAAAAAAATCCCCAGGGAAATGATTACCTGGGGATAAGTGGAAGTAGTTCAAGTAAATGTTGAGTCAATTATATTAAATTCAGGTAAAGAAATCAAAAGGTAATGTGTGAACAAGCTATGATGCAGGTAGCAGGGCAGGAAAATAGATGCAGGTAGCAGGGCAGGAAAATATATGTACAAGCAGACGCGCTTATGTTGAGCGACAAGTTGCTGTACAAAAACAGTGCCCGCTTGGGCACTGTTTTCTTGGGAACATTTACAATTTGTAGCTATAACCATTTTCGGCTAAAATTAACTTAAACGACTCATTCTTGCTTGATCCCGATCCTCCAAAATTATCCACAGTGTTTCTGCTTAAATCCTGAAGTTCCAACTTCAGGATCTTTTTTGGTGGGAAAATCGGTGCCAGGCACTTAACTTATTAACTTATTGAGTTGGAACCTCCCGAAAAACTTGACCCTCCGGCACAGTATAGAGGAGCAAGCTGAGATTTTTATAACGAATGATATTAAGCTAAAAAGAATTTCTGAGATTAATGTTATTGTTTTAGATGAATTTATTTGATACATGAATGATTTCCCCGAATATTACGGGTGTTTAGGAGTTATTTATTATTCCGGCACAAAACCAGATGGACTTCCTACCCAACCTCAAGAAGCACGGCCGCGCCCTGGGCGAGGCCATGCACCCCCACAAGTTCCGCCACACCTTCTGCACCCGCCTGGTGAAAAAGGGCGTGCCCCTGACCACCGTGGCCATGCTGGCCGGCCACGCGTCGGTGCAGACCACCGCCCACTACTACGTCAACACCAGCCGCGAGGAAAAGCGGCGCGCCGTCGAGCTGCTCTGATGCACCCCCCTTCGCCCCGGCAAGCGAAAAGCGGAACAAAGCCCGATCTCAAACATATATTCTATTATTCTATCTGTTTGCGTTATGCTATACAAGAAGAACGTTATGAGATTTCGCTTCACGCCGAACAAGAAAGGCGGAGGAATGACAGTCTCTTTATTAATGATATTGAAAATGCCATTAATGTAGAGGAAATAATAGAAATGTACATAATGATCCACGTGGACCGAGTTGTCTTATCTATGGACGTGCTACGGACGGACGCCCCGTTCATGTTGTAGCGGGTTTTTTACCTACAGGGTGGGTGCGCATTATCACGGTATATGTACCGAGTTCCGAATACTGGGAAAACGACTGGAAAACCCGAAAACGGAGGGGAAAATAATGAAGCACGAATATGCGGATTGTTCTTTTTGCGGTGGCAAGGTTATTGAAAAAAAGGTTAAAGTAGATTATCGTATTGGAGAAAATCTAACCATTTTTGAGAATGTTCCCGCCGGGGTTTGCAGGCAATGTGGAGAGAAATATTTCACTGCTCAAGTTGCTAAGGCATTGGAGCAAATGGCCCGGGATAAATCGTTTGTAGATAAGATAATTTCAGTTCCTGTAAAATCGTTTCCTCTTAAAAGGAGTCAGTCCCCCATCACGTTAAAGGGTTAAAGCGCAATTGAAACCTCTCCCGTCCCGCGCCGGCGGGGGTTTCTTTTTCCCCGCCGGCTACCGGGGCCGGCCCTATTCTCCGTCACATTTTGCAGGCTTCTTTATATCACATGCCCGCGCTAGAATGTATCAGTTTCGCCTCCCGAAACCGAAACAAAAGGGGGAGAGCACTCCCTTGGGCTTTTCTGCGTTCCATGGGGAATTCATGGAGCGGCAGTTGCGAAAGAAACTCCAGGTCCCAAGGCGCCCGGAGCTCTTGGTTAGTAACGACCCCCGGCCTTTAAGCTTTTCAGCGCCGTGCAGGACCCTGCAAAATTTCCGACCATGCCGGCGGGCATGGTATCTCACCGCAACCCTTAATTATTTCCAAGCTGCGCAGTGGAACTGGTAGGAAAAAGTTGCTTATTATAGAAAACAATTATAAAGTTTAAAATTAGGTGACCAGGAACATGAAAAAAGCATTAATTTTACTAGCTCTTTTTATTCTATTTATTTGCTGCGGCGCGGCGGGGGCGGCGGAAAAACAGCAACCGGCTGCTGCTACCGACCGGATAATTGTAAAGTTCAAGTCCGGCCACCAGTTCCAGGCGGCGGGCTTGCATGCGCGGGCCATAAAGGGCATGCGCCGGGCTTACTCCATTCCGGTGAAAAAAGGTGAGAATATTGAGCAGGCCATGAAGGCTTACCGCGGCCGGCCGGACGTGGAGTATGTCCAGCCCGATTATAAAAGGTACGCATGCGCCCTGCCGGCGGTTGATGACGTGCCGGTGAACTGGGGAGTGGCCAGGGTCGGCGCGGATGAGTTAAGCCGGCGCCTGGCGGGGAATAATGTCGCCGTGGTGGCGGTAATTGATACCGGGGTGTACGCCGGGCACGAGCTGCTGAGCGGCAAGGTACTGGCGGGTTACGACTTTGTCAACAATGACTGGGATGCCGATGACGACAATATGTTGGGGCACGGCACCCATGTGGCGGGTATAATCGCCATGGTGGCGGGCCAACAGCCCGTGCGCGTACTGCCCGTTAAGGTGTTAAATGCCGAGGGCAGCGGTTACGATTCGGCCATAGCGGACGGCATTTATTATGCCGTGGATCGCGGGGCCGATGTGATTAACTTGAGCCTGGGCGGGCCGGGCAGTTCGCCGGTGCTGGAAGAAGCCGTGCGCTACGCCGTTGACCAAGGTGTGGTGGTGGTGGCCGCTGCCGGTAACGAGGCCTCCAACGCCGGCAATTTCTCACCGGCCAATATAGAGCAATGTCTTACCGTTTCGGCGGTGAATCGCTACGACACCATCACTGATTTTTCCAACTTCGGTGCGGTGGTGGACGTGTCTGCGCCGGGCAAGGGCATTGTTTCCAGCGTGCCCCCGCACGCCGATACGGATGGTACACCCGACGGTTATATTGCCTACAACGGTACTTCCATGGCAGCGCCCTTTGCCTCCGGGATAGCGGCCCTGCTGCGGGTACACGACGCCGGCATGGACGTGCAGCAGGTGGAAAACCTGTTTGCCGTGTACGTCGATGACGTGGGCGACAAAGGCCGAGACATTTATTACGGATACGGCATCATTAACTTTGAAAATTATTTAACTGATAAATTAGCCAGAGTTGATATCGTTAGCCCCGGGCCGTATACCGAGCATTATGGAACACTACAGGTAAGATGCAGCGTATCGGGCAGTTTCACAGGTAGTATTAATTTTAACGTTGACGGGCAGCTATTTGCAGAAAAAGCCGCCGCGCAGGGAGAGACGAGCGTTGAGCTGGACATCGCCGGGCTGGATGAGGGCGAGCATACTTTAAGCGTTTCATTGGTTGACAGTGGTGGCACAATTTTGGACGAGGACCGGCTGGTGTTCGTGGTGGCTGTACCCGTGCCTGGCATATCCATCCAGGTTTACGACATGAACGGCCACCCTTCTGCCGGGGCTACTGTTTACCTGTTAAGCATTGCGGGTGGGGGCCTGGGGTTCATAGAAAGTAAGAAAACCGGCTCCACCGGGCTGGTACAATTTGAAACGGGCGCGGGGGAAGGGCCGTACTTGGCACTGGTTTATCACGAGACCGATGCGCAGGTACCCCTGTACATGAAGCAAATTGACGGGCCCGGCGACTACAGCTTTAAGCCGCAAAGCGTCGCTTTAATGGTACTTGATTACCGGGTTTCTGCCAACCTGGCCAGTGATAAGGACCTTTATCTTTTTCCCCTGTTTAACGGCAAACCGGTGGGTTACTTCTACATGGGCACTTTTTATACGGGCGGCCATGTGCCCGTGGAGCAGGGGGATTATTACCTCCAAATCGTGGATCCCGGTGAAGGTTATTACTTGTTTGATCGCCTGGCAGTGAACGGTGACACGAGTTTTTCCGTAACGGAAGAAGAAATAATCACGTTGGCGGTGGACTACGACTTTTACAGGGAAACGCCTTACGCCATGCCGGTGCCGGCTGAGCTGGCGGGTTATTACACGTGGGATTTCAATATGGATATGGTGGATGGTTTAAAGCTGCTGGCGGGCGATTACACTTTGCTTTTGGACCGGTATATATATGCCGACGGCCAGCAGGCACAGAGGTACGTTTTTGCACGGGACCTAAATCTAGAGCAGCCGTCCGGCGTGCAACTCGGCTATACCCTGGCGGGAAGCCTGTCTTTGGACAGCGATACCGTGCCGGCCGGGGAAAAGCTGGGTGGCACCGTTACCATCAAGGACGAGCACGGCAACCGGTTATGGTCGACCAACCTGGAAGTTACCAGGTGCGCCGACCACGGCACCAGGGTTATTGAGCCGGGGCGCGACGCGCCCGTGGAACAGGATGACGGCGACCGGGAAGGGTGTAAAGTGCTGCCCGCCACCGAACCGGTGCTGCCCAGCCTGCAGCTGGTTAACGCCAACGGAGCGGTTATGCAGCAGCAGCAGGTGGGGTTTGGGGCGTTTGAATTCATCACGGATGCAGACCTGGAGCCCGGCAGTTACCAGGTGAAACTGGCATTTGACCCGCCCGGCCTGCAGTATACCCAGGAAAATGCTGTTACCCTTGCCCTGCAGTACCCGGTGGATAGCCTGGAGTACCTTTACGGGGACTACCGGGTACTGGGGCCCGTGCGCGCGGACACCCCGCTGGATCACGTTTTCACCGTGGTGTTTTCCGCGGCGGTGGACCCGGCCACTGCTACGGGGGAGAGCCTGAAACTTTACCGTTATGCCGGGGCGGTACCCGTGCCCGTGGAGATAGTACAACAGGACGAGGTGACCTTTAAATTGGTGCCCGGGCAATTGCTGGAACCGGGCCAGCAATACTGGGTGGTGGTGGAACCGTCCATAAGGGGGGTCGGCGGCTCCCGGTTAAAGGAAGGTGTAGTGACCAAGTTTACCACGGTGCCGGGCAGTTAACTTATCAACCTCCATGATGTTTCTTTTAATAAAAAATAAAAATAGATGCCAAGGCATATTATAATTTAATACATTTTCCGGTAGAAGGTTTGAGAATACTCAAACAGGCACAGTTCCCGTGAGAGTCTGGTGCGATCCCAGGATGGATTTTCAGAAGATGCCCCTTCCTCAATTGTCCTGCAGCGCCCGCTCCAGCCACTCCAGCGCCCCGGGCGTGTTGCGCCAGGCTTCCCGCCCGTCGTGGGCATAGATAACCGCTTCCCTTTCGTCACCAAGGCCGTAGTAATCCGGCAGCTGGAACGGTACCCGCTTTTGACCGAGCAGGTATGGCGGCACGTATTTGTTTCGCCGCACCGCTTCCTGGAGATATTCATCGGCCTCGCCGCCGGCCCCTCGGGTACGGAAGGCCAGCAGCGCTTTGCTGTAAATGAGGAAACAGGCGATATCGTCTTCGTAATCCGCCAAAAGCCGGCGGCACTCTTCGTTCCGGTTTTCCGTCAACAGCCAGGAGGCCAGGATATAGCGCACCCCCTGGTTGTCATTGGGGTTGAGCCGCAGCATTTCCCGGGCGGTCTCAATGGCCTCTCGCCTTTGGCCCGTTTCCCACAGGCATTCGGCCAGGCCCATTAAAGCGCGCATATAGGGCCTGGTTTCCAGCAGCCCCCAGAAATGGCCGGTGTTACGCTGGAAATACAAATCCCCCAGGGCGAATTTTCCCGCCCGGGCTGCCTTCTCATACAGCCTCAATTTCTCCTGCCGGTCCCTGCTTTCCCCGGCCAGCAAATTATAAGCGTCGGCGCAATAGGGAGCTATTTTCAGGGCTCGCATGGCAAGATCAATGCGCCTTTGCCTGTCGACCGTCACCCAGGCCTCATACACCAGATCCTGAGCCCGGTGCAGCTTCTCTACCGAGAATTTTGATGTGGTGAGGGGAGCATCCAAAACACCGGGGGCTTTGGCAGCCGGCCCTGTTTGGGATTTTTTGTTCGCGGGGCCCGTCAGCGGCAGTTCCTTTTCTTTTTCCGCCGCCGGGCTGAAACAACGGACAAACGCTTCATAGCCGGGCGGTTCCTTGGGGTGTCCCGGCGGAAGGTTGTTTTTCCACCTGGCGACCTTGCTTTCCTCCCCGAGGGGCAGGTCCAGCAGGTATTTATAGATGTTGTCTTTGTAGGAAGATATATTTTCCACGCGGCGATCTATTATGTCTCCCAGAACATAGTGGATATATTGCTCCAGGTCCCTTATGATGCGCACGCCCGAGGCGAACCCGCTGGGGGGATTGACGGGTTCGACGCCCAGTTTTTTAAGCCCTTCCAGCAAGCCGGGCGTAGAAATGGTCCTGGGGACGAAAACAATATCCGGCAGGCCCCAGAAATGTTTTTCTTCGCTTTCTTTGCTCCAGGCCAGGTACAAAAAATCGGCCAGGGGCAACAGCGACTTCGAGGTGGCGAGACGGAACACAAAATTGCCGCTGAAATGGTCCCGCATGATGTAATATACCAGGTGCTCCCGGGAGGACTTCCGGCAGGTGTTGATGTTGGCGTCCATGGGTTTTTCCTGGTATCTGAGCAGCCCGTCTTTGCGTACATAAAAATGCCTGGATACGGAAACCAGCAACTGGTGGAGCTGGTTTGAGTGTTCGGAACGGTATCGCCTGTACATTGTCATTGCCGGTAGCTCCTTTGAGCGTGGTGTTTTAAATTCTTCCCATGTATTGTACTATTTTCTGTAATCAGGTACAACCGGCTATTGGATCATTGGTAGCAATTTAGCCATCGACGTGGATGGCGCGGAATTATTTGACTGCTAAACAGTGTTAATAATAAAATGGAACAAACCGGGAAACTCCTGAACCCGGCAAGATAAAATAAAGGGGAAGTGCTGCCGTTATGCCGACGCCGGAACAGCTTTCCAAATACCGGTCAGGTTGGCTGAAACATAAACATCAAAAGGAACAACAACTGGCCCGTCGTTACCGGCGGGCCATGGAGCAGGTCAGGCGAGCGGCCGGTCACCTGAAACAAAACTATGGCTGTAAGGTTGTTCTTTTTGGTTCACTGCTTCAAAAAGAAAGATTTATGGAACATTCTGACATCGATATCGCCGTTGCCGGTTTGGATAGCCGTGTAAATTTCTGGAAGTTATATTCCGAAGTGATGGATATTCTGGCGCCCTTTGATTTCGACCTGGTGGAACTGGAGAAGATCGATCCGGAAGTGCGGGAATACATTTTGAAAGAAGGAATGGAATTATGACTCCCAACCTGATTTTGCTGGAAGTCCGGGTACGCAAGGAACTTTTAAACCTGGAGAAACTGGTGGTGGAACTGAAAACAATAACCAGGATGCGTGAACTTAAGGTTGACAGCGTGCGGGTTAGGGCGTGCGCTTCTATTTTGCACGACTTTTACTCCGGAATTGAGAAAATATTTATCAATATAGCCCGGGAGATAGATCAAGCGGTGCCCAAAGGCGAGGGCTGGCACAGGCAACTCCTGGAGCAAATGATCCTGGATATTCCGGTTAAGAGGCCGGCGGTCATTGATGCGGAATTGGCGGCACAGCTACAACAGTACCTGAGCTTCAGACATCGCTTTCGTAACCTGTATGGGTACGAACTGGAATGGGGTAAAATGGAAGATCTGATCAACAATATGGTGTAGATGGTGCCAGGCACTTAACTTATTAACTTATTGAGTTGGAACCTCCCCCGGCATTATG
>CAJYBN010000103.1 GCA_913064925.1 uncultured Peptococcaceae bacterium | reverse complement strand
CAATATGTTTTGTTTGCAGCACCCTCAATAGTTTGGCCTGAAGCGGGGGTGACATGTCGCCTATTTCATCAAGGAAGAGAGTTCCCCGGTGGGCCAGTTCCATTTTTCCGGGCTTTCCTCCACGGCGGGCGCCGGTGAATGAGCCCTCCTCGTAGCCGAAAAGTTCACTTTCCAAAAGGTTTTCCGGTATTGCGGCGCAGTTTATGACTATAAATGGCCCTTTGCTGCGCATGCTCTTTTCGTGGATGGCCCTGGCAAATATCTCCTTGCCGGTCCCGCTCTCCCCCCGTAAAAGAACTGTGGAGTCGGTGGAGGATACCTGGTTGGCAACGGAAATAACCTGCATCAACTTGGGATCCTTGCCAATGATGTTCATGAAGCCTATTTTTCTTTTGGTATTTAAAAGGCTGTCCTTTTTATTCCTTTTTTCTTCTGCTGTGAATAAAGCCCCTCCCAAGAAAGTTTTGGAGAAGTATAACGAGCGCATTTTCACCGGGAAAGGATTGGGCTCGCCCAAAAAGGTCACTAGTTCTTTTTTCTTTTTCAAGCTTTTCTCCAGCGGCAAACTGTTACTTTTTTGAAAACTGTCATAAAGGTTCAGACGGGCGGCGGCATCATTTTGAAAAACAACCTTTCCTTGTTCATTAAAAAGAACTAGCCCTTCTTCCAACATTTGACCGCAAAGTTCAGTGGATTGGCGAAAGTACTCCACTTTTAGCCGGTCTTTCTCCCAGGTTTCATTTACATACAGCAGGCGGGAAAAATCAACTGCCAGCTTAAGCCAGTGTGGTGAATCGATCACCGGTGAAGGGGATAAAAACTGCCATACAACCCCCGCCGGCTCGTCCAGTGTGCCGGAGGGAACATAAAACTCGTGCGACCACCGGCAGGCGGAAAGTTCCGGGCATGTTCGGCACAGAATGTGTTGGCCCTTAACAATAGCCAGGGGGTGAGAGAAAGACAACAAACGGTGAAGGTGTTCGAAGGAAGGGCGGTTATCATGGTCGAGATCAAGCTCTTTATGTCTTTGGATACAGCGAATTCTCTCTTTATCCCACCAGGTAATTTGACAGTTAAAAAAGTTGGCCAGGTTCTTTAAAAAAGATTCCGGCGATATTTTGTTTGTCAATGTCATCACCTTGTTTTTATCGGAGGTTTGTAAATAGTATATCAGATTTGCCTGTGAAAAAAAGAGAAAAATTAAGAATTAATGATAAATAATAATTTATTTTATTATCTTCAGTGATTCCCGAACCCTTTTCTGATTAAAATTTCTCAAATTCTTGAGACTATAAAGTATAAAAACGATATATGGAGCTTTGCTTGGCAAGCACAGTTACTTGTTTTTTGCGGGTTTGAAGTTTTCTAAATTAATTGACAAAAATGGCACGTTAATTGCGAATAAAACACCAGACAAATTTTATTTATCTTATTACGGCTCGGGCCCAAATAAAATAGTTTTTTACATTATATCTACGGGTGGTGAATGGGAATGACAAATAGGGCTGTTTTTTAACTGCCAAAAAACTAGGAAAGGAGATTGCATACTATGAGTAAAATTGATTCAAAATCCAACGTTTTTGAAAAATACGCCCTTGGCGAGATTCCCAGGGAGGACAGGCAGCCCTGGTACAGCATTGCGCTGATTTGGGCCGGCGTATTGATTTGCGTACCCGCTTTGATGGTGGGCGGGGCTCTGATTACCGGTCTTACCCTGGCCAAAGCTATAATAGCAGGGGTTATAGGCTATACCATTGTTGTAACTTATATGAGTTTTCAGGGCATGCAGGGCACGGACCTCGGCAGACCCACGGTCATAAACGCTAGCTCTTCTTTTGGGCAAAGTGGCGCGAGAATATTGATTTCTTTATTTTTAGCCATCGGGTGCCTGGGATGGTTCGGGGTTCAGGCCAATGTATGCGGCTCCGCCTTTACCGAGATTATCAGTTCATGGACCGGGTTGACAATACCGGTATGGCTATCTTCACTCATCTGGGGCTTGATCATGCTAACCACGGCCATTGTCGGGTTCAATGCACTTAAGTATCTGAATTATATTGCCGTTCCCTCGCTCATTATTCTTTGCATCTACGGGACTTATCTTTCTCTGACTCAGTACGGCGTCCAAGTTCTGGCAAGTTACAAGCCAACAACTCCCATGCCGTTCGTTCAGGGAATTGCCATATCTGTTGGCCTTTTCGCCGTTGGAGGAGTAATTGCTGCCGATTACTCAAGGTATGCCAGGAACAGAGGTGAGTCGGTCCTTTCTTCCGTACTGGGGATATGGCCGGCGGGTATCCTTTTGCTGGTTATGGGCGCGCTGATGGCTGTCGTGGCCGGCTCGTACGATATCACCATGGTTTTAACGAAACTGGGTATTCCGGCGGTAGGGTTAGTAATTCTCATCTTGGCCACTTGGACTTCCAATGCCGTAAACGCCTATTCCGGGGGCCTGGCCATAACAAACATGTTCCAGTTGGCCGATGACAAGAGGGGCTTGGCCACCGGTATTGCCGGCGGTGTGGGGACCATCCTGGCGGTGGCGGGGATTATCAATCAATTTATCAACTATTTAATGTTGCTCACGTCGGCTATTCCGCCCATAGCCGGGGTAATGATAGCGGACTATTGGATTCTAAAAAAAGGCGATGCTTCGAGGTGGAGCAGCACCCCGGGGATCAACTGGGGAGGGGTTATATCGTGGGTGCTCGGCGTTATTGCCTCCAACGCTGTTAAAATCGGCATAGCGCCTCTCAACGGGATTGTCGTGGCCATGCTGAGTTACTTGATCATTTCGGCGCTGGTTAAGCAGTCTTCACCCGCCTTGGAAAGAAAAGATGTTTAGCAGTTGCTTTAAGACTGGAAATGTAAGGGAGGGGAAAATTTGAACAGCATAGACGTACAGGCGGTGGAACATATTGCACTGGGTGCCGCCCTTTTGGGCACCGGTGGAGGGGGTGACCCCCATATAGGCAAGCTTATGGCACTGCAGGCGATCAAGGAATACGGTCCCGTGTCATTGATTGACCCGGAAGAAGTGCCCGACGATGCGGTGGTGGTCCCCACCGCCATGATGGGGGCACCTACCGTGATCCTGGAGAAAATACCGAGCGGCGAGGAAATCTTCCGGGCTTTTGAGAACCTGAAAAGTTACTTGGGCAAGGAAATTTTCGCCACCGTGCCAATCGAGGCCGGGGGCGTGAACTCAATGATCCCCATCGCCGTTGCCGCGCGCCTGGGCCTGCCCCTGGTTGACTGCGACGGTATGGGCAGGGCTTTTCCCGAACTGCAAATGCTTACCTTCCACTTGTACGGGGTCTCCGCCACCCCCATGGTAATAGCCGATGAAAAGGGCAACATATTGATTTTGGAAACAATTAACAATAACTGGACGGAAAGCCTGGCCAGGAGCGCCACCGTTGTTATGGGCGGGGCGGTGATGATAAGCCTGTACCCCCTGACAGGCAAGCAGTTAAAGGAATCGGGGATTAAAAACATCATGTCCTATTCTGCCCGTATTGGCAAGACCATCCGGAACGCCTGGCGGTCGGGGGAGGACCCGGTTAAAGCCCTTCTGGGCGTGACAGGCGGTATTGAGTTGTTCAAGGGCAAGGTGGTCGACGTGTTGAGACGGACGGAAGGTGGATTTGCCCGGGGTGATGCCCACATCGAGGGGATAGAGGATTATAAAGGTGAAACCATGACGGTGAAGTTTCAAAACGAAAACCTGATTGCCATGAGAGGAGACAGGGTTGTAGCGATGGTGCCAGACTTAATTTGCATAGTCAACTTGGAAACAGCCATTCCCATAACCACTGAGGGACTCAGGTACGGCCACCGCGTCCTGGTGCTGGGCATCCCCTGTGACCCGAAATGGCGAACGCCCATGGGCATAGAGACGGTGGGCCCCAGGTATTTCAAATATGACTTTGATTACGTGCCGGTGGAGAAACTGGCCGGGGCAGGTGAAAAATAATGGGTTACCGGTTAGGAATTGACGTGGGCGGCACCAACACCGACGCCGTTATAATCGATGAAAAGCTGAATTTAATAGAAAAAGTAAAAACTCCCACCACAAAGGACGTTACCACCGGGATTTACTCGGCCATAAACAAGGTGCTGGAGAAATCCGGGGTGGACAGGGACGCCATTTCCTTCGCCATGCTGGGTACAACTCACTGCACAAACGCCATAGTTGAACGCAAGCGCCTGTGCCGGGTGGGCATATTGCGCATGGGTAAACCGGCGACCATGGCCATCGCCCCCATGGTCGACTGGCCACCTGAACTGGTACAGGCCGTTGGCGAAGAATACTTCCTGGTAAGCGGCGGGCATGAGTATGACGGCCGGGAAATCACTCCGCTCAACCCAGATGAAATAAGGGCGGCGGCCGCTGCAATGAAAGGAAAAGTCGACGCCGTGGCCGTTATTTCCGTGTTTTCTCCCATTAACGCGGAGCACGAGAAACGGGCCGTTGACATCCTGCGTGAAGAGTTGGGGGACCTGCCTTTTTCACTTTCCCACGAGATAGCTTCCATCGGCTTCCTGGAAAGGGAAAACGCCACCATTCTCAACGCGGCCCTGGCGGAGGTGGCCAAGACCACGGCCCTGAGTTTTAAAGCAGGGCTGGAACAGGAAGGGGTCAAAAATGCCAGCATCTACCTGTGCCAGAACGACGGCACGCTGATGTCCATCGACTACGCCATGAAATACCCCATCCTGACGGTTGCCTGCGGGCCCACCAACAGTATACGCGGAGCCTCCTTCTTGAGCGGCTACGATAACGCTATTGTTCTGGACGTCGGGGGTACCACCAGCGACATCGGGGTCATCGTGAACAGTTTCCCCCGGGAATCGTCTGTGGCCGTGGAAATCGGGGGCGTGCGTACCAATTTCCGCATGCCGGATATCATTTCGTTTGGCCTGGGGGGCGGCACCATCATTCGGGAATCGGGCGGGGAGATTGTAATCGGCCCCGAAAGCGTGGGGTACCGGTTAACCGAGGAGGCGCTGGTTTTCGGCGGCAACACGCTGACCGCCACGGATATTGCTGTTCGCCTGGGAATGGCCGAGATTGGGGATCCCTCCCGGGTCAGTCATATTGAGGAAGGCTTTGCTCGTAAAGCCGTAAAGAAAATGATGACCATGGTCAACGAAGGTATTGACAAAATGAAGCTTTCAGCGGAACCCGTACCGCTGATTCTGGTTGGCGGCGGAATAATCCTGATTCCCGATGAAGTAGAAGGGGTTTCCGAAATAATCCGCCCGGGCAATCATGATGTGGCCAACGCCTTGGGTGCCGCCATTGCCCAGGTCAGCGGCCAGGTGGAAAGGGTTTATTCCTTGAGTGAAATCAGCCGGGAGGAAGCTCTCAATATGGCCAAGGCCATAGCTGTGGAAGAGGCGGTTAAGGCAGGCGCAGAGCCTTCCACGGTACAGATTGTGGAAGTGGAAGATGTCCCGCTGGCCTACCTGCCTGGTAACGCCACCCGGGTAAGGGTTAAGGCGGCCGGGAATTTGCGGCACGGGTAAATTTGTTCAGGGGGTGCCGGCACCCCTTGGCGCCCCCTTGCGAAATGTGTGAGCCTGGCAGAGCGGTTTTAAGCGGCATGAAAAAATCATGAAAAAATACCAAATAGTTAAGGAGGTTATTCTTATGCGGATAAAGGTCATCGTGCCAATTACATCTGACTTGCTGAATGAAGAAGTGCGCAAAGAAGTGGCGGTATATGGCGGTACCGGGGTAGAGTATGACGTGGAAAACCTGGACTACGGGCCGGCATCGATTGAATGTGAGTACGACGAGGCCATGGCGGTGCCGGATATCCTATATAAAACACAAAAAGCTGCAGAAGACGGGTTTGACGGGGTAGTAATCGATTGCTTCGGGGACCCGGGTGTTAAGGCCGCCCGGGAACTGGTGGATATACCGGTATGCGGTGGCTTTGAACCTTCCGTGTTGCTGGCGGCGGGGTTGGGTCAACGCTTGGGGATAGTGACTGTCTTGCCGGATGTGGTGCCAATGCTGGAAGACCTGGCCAGAAAAATGGGACTGCATGACAGGGTGGTCTGTATTCGCTACGTCAACATCCCCGTACTAGAGCTGGGTGACAAGGCAAAACTAGAAGACGCGCTTTACCGGCAGAGCCTGGAAGCGATCGAAAAAGACGGTGCTCACGTGATTATCCTGGGGTGCACGGGAATGATGGGCATGGCTGCCAACCTGCACAACAGGCTGAAGGAAAACGGGTATGACGTGCCCGTTATTGATCCAGCGTGGGCGGCGATAAAAATGGTGGAGTGTTACGTTTCCATGCAGTTAAAGCACAGCCGGCTGACTTACCGGGTTCCCAGGGAAAAGCCGCACAAATGGTGGGGATAAAAGCCTCGAAAAAAGTCCGTTCCTAAGATTAAACATTCATGAGTTGCAGTTTATAACAGACAACAAGTATAATTTCTGCCTTTTTTTAGGTCACAGAAATCAAGAATAAATCAATACAGCGAGGTGCCAAAATGAATCTGCTGGAATTAATTAAGGGCAGAAGAAGTGTCAGATCCTTCACAGATGAGCCCGTACCGGATGAAACGCTGAAACTCTTGGTTGAAGCGGCGTGCTGGGCTCCAACAGGGAGCAATATGCAGGCCTGGGAATTCGTCGTTATTCGAGATAAGGAAAAGATAAGAAAAATGAAAAGCTTTTCGCCGGGGCTTTTTGTTGCGCCCCCCGCGCTGATTGTCATCTGTGCCGACAGAGACCGCGCCTTTCAAAAAGGCGGGGAAATGGGCAGGGATATAGTCAGCCTGTTCGATGTGGCCATGGCTGCCCAAAACATATTGCTCCTGGCGCACTCCATGGGGCTGGGCACTTGCGTGCTGCGCAGCTTCGACCAAAAAGCGTTTCAAATTTTTCTTGAGCTGCCGGAAAACGTGGTGCCGGAATTGCTGATCACCGTCGGTATACCAAAAGCTACTCCTCCGGCCCCGCCCCGCAGGCCGCTTGAAGAGGTGCTGCACTTTGAAAGGTGGGATCGGCAGTGAGCGCCTTGCAATACCGGGAAGACATTTATGATCTGATTGGATACATGGTGTCCAGTGCCAAGGAACTTGTCATAGATCCCAAGCTGTACGGGCCCTTCCGGCTTGTGGATGCCGTGAGCAGGTTAATCGGCGTGCTGGAAAAGGAAGGTGCGGCCGACGAATTCATGCTTTCTCTCAGAGATTTCATCGATGAGGGCAAGTTTTCTGTAATGACAGACGAGGCGCAATTTTACTCCTTCCTTGACGAACTGGTGGTTAAGATGGCATCCTTTATCCGCGACGGCGGTGGAGCCGGCAGTTAAAAGCGGGTTTGGTAAAGCAGTAGGTTGAATAAAATACTTTAGCTCCCGTTACCGGGACGGTGGCGGGCGCCGGGGCGAGCAAGGGGCGGAGGTGTGGGAGCGCTATGTCCGCCCCGCCCCTCACTGCCGGCGCGGCTTACTGTTGGTGTTAGTTGCCGCGGGAGCCATTTGTGGCTGTAATTATCCTTGACGAAATAACCAAGCCGTATACAGTGGGAGATAAAATGATGTTCATATTTCGACGGTGTTTCGGTGCGGGTGGGGAAGGGAGTTTATAGGAGTCCGCATGATTGTGCAAATATTCACAAGCCAATGCTTACAGAGGAGAATGAAATTTTTTTAAAAAGCTAATTTTTTTACATCCAGCACCTAGAATTCTTCCTCCATGGGGTTGGATAATTAAGCCAAAACAGATAAAATAAAGCTAACCAATTATACTCCGGGGGAGGAGAGAAGAAGATGAAATTCAGGTGGCTGGGACATGCTTGCTTTGCCATCGGCTTGTCCAGCGGTAAGTCGATCATAACCGATCCTTTTGATGAAACAGTGGGATACCCCGATCCCAAGCTCGCTGCCGATATTGTCACCGTCAGTCACCAGCATTTTGACCACAACGCGGTGAAAATGGTGCGCGGCGAACCAAAGGTGGTGCAAGAGGAGGGAAGCCATAACCTGGACGGCGTGACCATCACGGGCATTCCATCCTACCATGACACGGCCAAGGGCAGGCAGAGGGGCAACAACATTATATTCGTTATCGAGGCGGAGGGGCTCAGGGTATGCCACCTGGGCGACCTGGGCCACGTGCTGGAGCCCGAGCAGGTGAAAGGCATCGGCCGGGTGGATGTGCTGCTGGTGCCGGTGGGGGGGTACTTCACCATCGGGGCCGGCGAGGCCGTCAAAGTGGTGGAGCAGCTGCAGCCCAAATATGTGCTGCCCATGCACTACAAGACCGATTACATCGAGCTGCCCATCCACCCGGTGGATGAGTTCTTAAAGTACTACCCCGGCTACCGCGCAGAGAAGGAACTGGTGGTGACCGCGGGCCAAATGCCGGAAACCATGCAGGTGGTGCTGCTGGAGCTTTTTATATCATAAAATTTTTCCGGGATGGGTTCCCGGATTTTTTTACGCGGAATTCTTGAAGAAATTAAACAGTAACAGGGGGTCTAATAATGGCGGATATTGTGCAGTTGGAAGGGGACATTTTCCAGGTGGACTTGAGGGAATGCGGTTACGAGGGAAGGACCGCCGGCTACTTTGTGCGCGGCAGCGGCGGCTGGGCGCTGGTGGAAACGGGGCCGGCCAGCTCGGCGGGCGTAGTCCGGGAAGCAGCCGCGCAGCTGGGGATTGAGCCTGAACAGCTGAAGTACATAGCGGTGACGCACATCCACATCGACCACGCCGGCGGGCTGGGCGTGCTGGCCCGTCATTTCCCCGGCGCCGGCCTGGTGGTGCACCCCAAGGGCGCCAGGCACATGATCGATCCCTCCAGGTTGATTGCCGGGGCGCTGCAGGTGTGGGGCGAAGAGAAGATGCGGCAGTACGGCGACATCGTGCCGGTGGAAGAAGGGAGGGTTCTGCACGCCGTGGAGGGCGCCGTGCTGGACCTGGGGGACAGGAAAATAGAGGTCTGGGAAACTCCGGGGCACAGCAAAAACCACGTGTGTTATTACGACGCCGCGACGGGCGGCTTGTTCAGCGGCGACGCGGCGGGCGTGTATAGCCCCGGCCTGTCGCAGCGCCTGAGGCGGCCCGTGCTGCGCCCGGCCACTCCGGCGCCCGATTTCAACGGGGAGCAGATGTTCAGCTCACTGCTGAGGATAGCGGCCAGCGAAATCAAGCAGATTTACTTCACTCATTTCGGCGCGGGCCGCCCGCCGCGGCTGCTGGTGGAAAACATCATCGGGCAGCTCACCGTTTTCATGCACATGGGCCGCCAGTGCCTGCAGCAGGGGGGCGGCGCACGCGAGGCTGCGGATGCGCTGGCGGCGGTCATGCGCCGCTATGCCCGCTTTGGCCTGCTGGAGGAAGAAGATGTGCCGGCGGGCATGGACGGCCGCATGGCGCAGGAATGGGATTTCATGGTGGGCATGACGAAGCTGTCCGCGCAGGGCATAGTGCAGTACCTGGCCAAAACAAGCGGGTAGGGCGCCGGGCGCCGGCACATAAGCCGCGGTGCGGCGCGTTTGACGGGGCGGGCGCCACGTCGTTTAAGCCGTTTAGCGCGGCGCGGTTGACGGGGCGCGCCC
>CAJYBN010000102.1 GCA_913064925.1 uncultured Peptococcaceae bacterium | reverse complement strand
ATTTCTTGGTATCCATGTTTAACTCTTTGAGACACTGGCCGATTAATGTTTTTTGATCTTCGGTATCGTAAATGACAAAACGGGAAGTGTAACCGTCAAAAACGGCTTGCCGCCGCAGTATCCTCAGGCACGCGGCGTGAAAAGTACACACCCACAAGTCATCCAGCAGGCCGGGAACCATGGCGGCAAGCCTTTCCCTCATTTCCCGCGCCGCCTTGTTGGTAAACGTTATGGCCAGTATGTTGGCGGGGTCAACTCTTCTTTCTCGCAGCAGGTAAGCGATCCTGGTGGTAAGCACCCTGGTTTTGCCGCTGCCGGCGCCGGCCAGCACCAGCAGCGGCCCCTCGCCGTGCGTAACTGCTTGTTTTTGCGCCTGGTTCAGCGCGGTTATATCCATGATTAACCTCCGTCACAGCAAAATGCCACCTTGCGGTGGCCTCGTTGCTATCCTTTCTTACCGTAAACTTTATCCGGGTCAAAAACGGGTCGCCCCTTCACGGTTACAGTTCCGTCACCGGCCAGCCCGTAATGGAAACAACTAAAATAGCCTTCGTGACAGGCCGCCCCTTTTTGCTCCACCAGCAACAATAGAGTATCCCGGTCGCAGTCGAAATATATTTCCTTGACCTTCTGAACGTTGCCGGACGTTTCCCCTTTGTGCCAAAACTTTTGCCTGCTTCTGCTCCAGAACCAAGTTTCGCCGGTAGCCAGCGTCCGGGCCACCGCTTCGCTGTTCATGTACGCTAGCATAAGCACTTCCTTGGTTTGGGCGTCCTGTACTATGGCTGGAAGTAACCCGTCCCGGTTGTATTTTAAATCTTCCGGTTTTATGCGCATATCTACACCCCAGATTGTCAATATTGTTTTTCATTGATCCGTACCGGCACGTTATGTTTTCGAAGATATTGTTTTGTTTCGGCTATGGAATAAACACCAAAGTGAAATATGGAGGCCGCCAGGGCAGCATCAGCTTCGCCTACCGTAAGGCCCTCCAGTATGTGTTCCAAGTTGCCCACGCCGCCCGAAGCGATGACGGGTATATTCACCGCCCGGGCAACCGCCCTGGTCAGTTTGATATCATAGCCGTCCTTGGTTCCGTCCCTGTCCATACTGGTAAGTAATATTTCCCCTGCTCCGAGGGCTTCTACCTTTTTGGCCCAGCCAACCGCGTCGATTCCCGTCGGCGTTCGCCCGCCGTGAATGTACACTTCCCATTTATCCTGCCCGACCTGGCGCGCGTCAATTGCCACCACGATACACTGGCTTCCAAAGCGGTTCGAAGCTTCGGTGATAAGGCGCGGGTTCTGCACGGCGGCCGTATTGATGGAAACCTTATCCGCGCCCGCGGAAAGCATGGCCCGAATATCTTCCAGCGTGCTGATTCCACCGCCAACGGTGTAAGGGATAAATACTTCCGCGGCGGTACGGTAAACCATATCCAGTACCGTCTTCCGCCCCTCCGCGGAAGCTGTAATGTCCAGAAAAACCAGCTCATCGGCCCCTTCCCGGTCGTAAAACGCAGCCAGTTCCACAGGATCACCGGCATCCCGCAGGTTGATGAAATTGGTACCCTTTACCACGCGACCGTCCTTTACATCCAGGCAGGGTATAATCCTTTTCATTAACATGATACCGGCCTCTTTTCCCGCACCAGGGCCAGCGCCTCGCTGATGCTAACCGTGCCCGCGTAAAGTGCTTTACCCACGATTACGCCTTCCACGCCCAGGGGCTCGAGTTCCTGTAGCGCTATTATGTCTTCGATGGTGGAAACGCCGCCGGAAGCGATTACCTTCAGGTTGCTGGATAAAACCAGTTTCTTGATGGCTTCTATGTTGGGACCTTTCAAAGTGCCGTCACGGGAAATGTCGGTAAATATTACCCTGGTAATACCCATGTGCCGCACCTCGTCAGCGAGGTCCATGGGGTCCTTTTCGGACGTCAAGCCCCAGCCTTCCACGGCTACCTTACCGTTGCGGGCATCTATACCCACCACAATGCGCTCGCCGTAGCGGTCGCACGCTTCAGCTACCAACCCCGGGTTACGGATGGCTACGGTGCCCAGGATCACCCTTGAAACACCCGTTTGTAAAAGTTGATCCACGGTATGCAAGTCGCGTATGCCGCCCCCTACCTGGACCGGGATTTGCACCGACCCAATGATGGCTTTGATGGTGTCCAAGTTGTGAAGCGAGCCCGCAAAAGCCCCGTCCAAGTCGACTACGTGCAGCCAACGCGCGCCGTTGCTTTCCCAAAGGCGTGCCACAGCCACTGGATCATCAGAATAAACCGTTTCGCGGTCCAGTTTGCCTTCCACTAAACGCACGCACTTCCCAGCCCGCAGGTCAATTGCCGGGATTATCAGCATTTTTCAACCAACCTCCCAAAATTCTGCAAGATGCGCAGTCCCAGCACGCTGCTTTTTTCCGGGTGGAACTGGATGCCGAACAAGTTGTCCTTGACTGTGAAGGAAGTAAACTCAATGCCGTACTCGGTCGTCCCGGCAATCACCGCCGGGTCGGCGGGTTCCACGTAGTAGGAATGAACGAAATAAAAGGCCGAGTTATCCGGTATGCCTTCAAACAGCGGGCATTTCTTTTTCACGGACAAAGTATTCCAGCCCATATGCGGGATTTTTATCCCGGCCGGCAACCTCCGCACCCGGCCGCGCAATATGCCCAGACCCTCGCTGGTACCCCACTCCTCACTTGTTTCAAAAAGCAGCTGCAGGCCCAGGCAAATCCCCAGCAAAGGTTTGCCTTTTTCCAACAACCGGTGAACAGCATCCACCATGCCCATTTTTTGTAAGTTACGCATGGCGTCAGTAAAGGCGCCGACGCCGGGCAAAACGGCACCCCGGGCGTCTTCAAGTACTTTCGGGTCGTCTGCCACCTTCACTTCGACGCCCATTTTTTCAAATCCTTTGGCTACACTGCGCAAGTTGCCCATACCGTAATCAATGATGACAATCAAAAACGAACCTCTCCCCCAATGTAATGTAATGTTAATTTTCTAAAGCAAACCCTTGGTTGAAGGCACCCCCTTTTGGGGATCGTCAATTGCTACAGCTTGGCGCAAGGCACGCCCGAGTCCTTTAAAAACGGCCTCGATGATGTGGTGGGTATTTTTCCCGGCCATGAGCCGCACATGCAGGGTCAAGGCACCCTCTATGGCAAAGGCACGTAAAAATTCTTCCACCAGTTCGGTATCAAACTGCCCCACCTTGCTGGCAGGCATGCCCACGTTAAAGGACAAGTACCCGCGCCCGCTCAAATCCACAGCCACGGCAACCAGGGCTTCGTCCATCGGCAGCAGAGCATGCCCGTACCTCTCTATACCCCGTTTGTCGCCAAGCGATTCCCTGAAAGCTTGTCCCAGGCAAATACCAACATCCTCCACGGTGTGGTGAGCATCGACGGCTAAGTCGCCGCGGGCGCGCACTTGCAGGTCGATTCGCCCGTGCTTGGCCAGCAAAGTCAGCATGTGATCCAGGAAGGGTACGCCTGTGTCGACGGCCGCTTCCCCTACCCCGCAGAGGACCAGGCCGACAAAAACGCTGGTTTCCGACGTTTTGCGCTGGATTTCCGCCTTTCTTGTTTTTACTTTCTCACCCATTATGTTTCTCCCCCAAATTGGCAATAACCTTCTGCAAGGAGTGCAAAAATATTTTGTTTTCCTGCGGTCGGCCAACGGTAACGCGAAGGAATTCGGCCAACAAGGGTTCGGAAAAACTGCGTACCAGCACCTTTTCTTTTAATAACCCGGCGAAAACTTCCCGGGCGGGGTACCCGGTAGTGAACAGAAGGTAGTTGGCTTCCGACGGGTAAACCGTAACGCCGGGCATTTTTTGCATGGCCCGGTACATGGCTTCTCTTTCTTCGACTATTACCGCCACCTGGCGGGCAAACACGTCCCTGTAACGCAACACCGCCAGCGCCGCCGTCTGAGAAAAACTGTTCAAATTAAAGGGCTGTTTAACCCTCTGCAGGTAATACATCACCTCGGGTCCGGCGAATAAGTAACCTACGCGCAGGCCCGCCAACCCGTAGGCCTTGGAGAAAGTGCGCAAGATAACCAGGTTAGGGTACTCGGCCAGCAAAGGAGAAAAATCTGTCCCGCCGAACTCAACATACGCTTGGTCTACCACTACGGGGCACGGGCAGTTTTGAAGCACCTCCCGTAACTGCCCAGTGCTGGCAGAATTGCCCGTCGGGTTGTTGGGGGAGCACAGCACCACGAGGCCGGCATCCCGGGCCTTTTCCACAATCCGCTGCACGTCAAGTTCAAAACCGCCGGCTCTGGGTACTTCAACCGCCTGTGCCCCGGCAACCCGCGCGTGGATACCGTACATAGAAAATGTGGGCACTGCAATAACCACGCGGTTGCCTGCACCAAAAGCCAGCATAAGGTTAAGGATCAACTCGTCCGACCCGTTCCCGGCCAGGATATACTCCCGGTCAAGATTATGTATACGGCCCAGTTCCTCCCGCAGTGCTTCGGCAGCGGCATCGGGATAACGGGTGAACGTTTGCGGGCCCAGCATTTCCCAAATGGCCTGTTTAACCTCGGCTGGAAAATCAAAGGGGTTTTCATTGGCATCCAGCTTTATGGCTTCCGGAAAAACAGCCGGCTTGTAAGGTGCCAGGTCGCGCAAGTCGTCGCGAACCAGCATGCCCGGGCGAAATTCAACCTTCACAGCAACCACCCTTTTCATCTTGTTGACTCGCCAGGAGCGACGCCGTGCAACGACATTCTCAATTGCACGGATTTGGCGTGAGCGTCGAGGCCCTCCGTCATGGCCAGGGTAACGATATGCTTCCCGTGCCGCGCCAGCGCCTGCGGCGAGTAGCCGATGATGCTGGTTTTTTTGACAAAAGCGTCCACGCCAAGCGGCGAGAAGAACCTTGCCGTACCGCCCGTAGGCAGCACATGGTTAGGCCCTGCCAGGTAGTCCCCCACCGGCTCGGGTGAAAAATGCCCCAGAAAAACGGCGCCGGCGTTCCTAATCCTACCCAGCCAGCGGCACGGGTCCGGCACCAGGAGTTCCAAGTGTTCCGGAGCGATATAATTGGCTATATCCACAGCTTCTTCCAGTGTTTCTGTAATAATAGCTGCCCCTCTTTCCCTGATGGATTTCTCGGCCACCGCACGCCTAACCAAAGAAGGCAGCTGCCTGACAAGTTCCCCTTGCACACCCGCGGCCAGCTGTACGGAGGGCGTAACTAGCCAAGCCGAAGCCATTTCATCGTGTTCCGCCTGGGCCAGCATGTCCGCTGCCACCAACGCTGGGTCGGCGCTGTCATCGGCCACAACCAGCACCTCGCTAGGCCCGGCCAGCATATCGATATCAACGGTGCCGAAAACCCGGCGTTTTGCCGCGGTTACATAAATGTTCCCCGGACCTACGATTTTATCCACCCGGGATATGGTTTCCGTACCGAAAGCCAGGGCTGCGACGGCGTGTGCCCCTCCAGCGCGGTATATCTCTCTCACTCCTGCCTCGGCAGCGGCAACCAGGGTATGGGGGTTGATTTGGCCGCTGCGGTCAGGGGGAGTTGCCATCACGATTTCTTCAACACCCGCCACCGCAGCCGGAATGGCGTTCATAAGTACGGACGACGGGTAAGAAGCCTTCCCACCGGGCACGTATATTCCCACCCTGTGCAGCGGCGTAATTAACTGGCCCAGCACGGTCCCATCGTCTTGTGCGTCCAGCCAGGAATTACGCAACTGGCGCCGGTGGTAGCGAGTAATATTTTGCGCGGCGGCGCGCAGGGCGGCCAGAAAGTCTTCGTTCACCTGCTGATAGGCGGCCCGTATTTCCTCTTCTCGCACTTTTATTTGGGAAGGCGTGAGCCTGACCCCGTCCAAGCCGGCAATTAATTGGCACAAACCATCATCCCCGCCGTGCCGAACGGTATCAATGATTTCCTTAACCCTTTCGTCAACCCTTTGCAGGTCAACGGACCTGTGCTGCAGCAATTCGTCGAGTCTTCCGTCCGCAGGCTTGATAATGCGGAACAAAAAAAAAACCTCCTTTAATTAGTTAAAGTGTTATCATAATAAAATATTAAAAAATTTTACCTCACCTGTCAATTAGATTTCGCCAGGCGTGCCAGTACAATTTTGTACCCATCGGCACCGTAATTAAGGGCCCTTTTCACCCTGCTGATGGTAGCGGTGCTGGCACCGGTTTGCGCGGCAATTTCCCCGTAGGTGCAATCGTTCTGCAACATCCTGGCCACTTCCAGCCTTTGCGCCATGGACTTTATCTCACCCACGGTGCAAACATCCTCAAAGAACTGGTAACACTCGTCAATGTTTTGCAATGTCAGCACGGCACGAAAAAGCTGGTCCAGTAAAGGATCCCGAAGCTTTCCGGTATACGCCACTTTTTTTCCTCCTCGAAACGAGTGTCTTTTATTAATCATTCGACAAACGGGCAAACATATCCTTTCGCTCGGCAAAGCGTTAAAATAAAAAAGACAGCCCGGCGCTCTGCCGGGACTGCCCGAAAAACCTTTTGAGCACCGGGTCACCGCGCCTGAATTTACGTTACTTGAGCGCTTTTTGCCCGATGTCTTTGCGGTAATGCATGCCGTTGAAGCTTATACCAGCCACAGCCCGGTACACCAGTTCTATGGCCCGGGGAATATCTTCACCCAGTGCGGTCACGCCCAATACCCTGCCGCCAGCGGTCACGATTCGTTCGGCCCGCCGGGCGGTGCCGGCGTGAAAAACCACCACGTTGTCAGGCATGTTTTCCAGCCCTGTAATGACCTCGCCTTTCCGGTACGGGCCCGGGTAACCGCCGGAGGCCAGCACCACGCAGACCGCAGCACCCGTTTTCCACCGCAGGCTCACCTTGTTCAACTCGCCCGCCAGCGTGGCTTCCATCACGTCAACCAAATCCGACTCCAGCAGCATTAAAATGGGCTGGGCCTCGGGGTCACCAAAGCGGGCATTGAATTCCAGCACTTTGGGGCCTTTGTTGGTTATCATCAGGCCTGCATAGAGCACCCCAAGGTACGGCCGGTCTTCAGCCGCCAGCCCCTGCACCGCCGGAATCATCACTTTTTCCATAACTTCCTCTTGCAATGCCGGGGTTAAAACGGGCGCGGGTGCATAAGCTCCCATGCCGCCGGTATTGGGTCCCTGGTCGTTGTCGTACACCCGCTTGTGGTCTTGGGCCGCAATCATGGGTAAAACGTTGCGGCCGTCGGTAAAAGCCAGAAAACTGGCTTCCTCGCCCTGCAGGCACTCTTCCACCACAATCCGGTTTCCGGCCGTTCCGAATACTCTTTCCTCCATGATAGAATGCACCGCACCTAAGGCGGTTTCTCTGTCGCCGGCCACGATAACGCCTTTACCGGTGGCCAGACCGTCCGCCTTTACTACGCAAGGCGCACCCGCTTCCTTGATATATCGCCTGGCTGCACCGGCCTCAGCAAAAACCTTATAACCGGCCGTGGGAATCCCGTACTTATGCATAATTTCTTTGGCCAAAACCTTGCTTCCTTCTATTTCGGCAGCTCTCTGCCGCGGCCCGAAAACGGGGTAACCCAGCTTTTCCAGCTCATCGACAAGACCTTCCACCAGCGGCGCCTCGGGCCCCACTACCGTCATATCGATTTTTTCCCGCCGCACCAGTTCACAAATGGCCGGGATATTCTCCGGCTTGATGTCCACGCATTCTGCTATTTCCGCAATACCTGCATTGCCCGGCGCACAAAATACCTTTTTTACCCGCGGGCTTTGGCTTATCTTCCAGGCCAGAGCGTGCTCACGGCCGCCGCCGCCTACCACCAGTACCTTCATACCGCGATCTCCTCCAATACACGCGTGCTCATGCACAACATATTGCTGATAAAAGCTGCTTCCGTTACCTTGGCTCACTCCCACAAGCAGCGCTTTTAATGCCGGAAATGACGCATGCCGGTAAAGACCATGGCTATATCGTTGTCGTCGGCCACCGTTATGGATTCCTTGTCGCGCAGGGAGCCGCCGGGTTGAATGACGGCGCTGATTCCCGCCTTTGCCGCTTCTTCCATTGTATCGGGAAACGGGAAAAAGGCGTCCGATGCCAATACGGCACCCCTGGCCGACGGGCCGGCCTGTTCCAAGGCTATGCGGGCCGCGGTGACGCGGTTCATCTGCCCCGCGCCCACTCCCAGAACCTTTTTGTGTTTGGCAACAACAATGGCGTTGGACTTGACATGCTTAACCACGGCCATGGCAAAAAGCAGGTTTTCCATTTCTTCCGTATTCGGCTCGCGACGGGTGACGACGCGCATTTTTTCCTTATCCACCACGCCCCGGTCCGTACTTTGCACCAATAAACCCCCGTTTACCGCGCGCAGGTCAAAACCGCCGCGTCTGCTGCCGGTAAGAGGCCCGGTTCGCAGTATGCGCAGGTTTTCTTTCCGTTTCAGCACCGCCAGGGCTTCTTCCGTATAATCCGGCGCAATAACGGCTTCCAAGAATATTTTGTTCATTTCCTCTGCCGTTGCTTTATCCACCGTAGCGTTGCAGGCCACGATGCCGCCGAAAGCCGAAACCGGATCTCCCTCGTAAGCCGCCCTGTAGGCGTCCACCAGTTTGCCCGCGCTGGCCGCGCCGCACGGGTTGTTATGCTTTACTATAACTACGGAGGTTTCGCTGAACTCCCTCACCGTCTCCAAGGCGGAATTAAGGTCCAAAATGTTGTTGTAGGATAGTTCCTTGCCGTGCAGTTGAACGGCGCTGCCCACGGAGGCGCCGGACGCTGCCGGGTCGCGGTAAAACGCCGCCCGCTGGTGCGGGTTTTCTCCGTAACGCAGCGCCTGCGCCAGCGTAAAACGCCTTTGCCACACGTTGGGGAAAACGTGTTCTCTTTCTTCCAGCCCGGCCAGGTATTCTGCAATGGCGACGTCGTAAGCTGCAGTATGGGCAAAGGCTTCTTGGGCCAGTTCCAGGCGGAATTCCTCGCTGATGTTGCCCTCCCGTACAGCAGATAACACTTGCGGGTACCTCTGCGGGCTCACCACCACCAGGACGTGGCGGTAATTCTTGGCCGCCGCGCGGACCATAGCCGGGCCGCCGATATCGATATTTTCCACGGCCTCTTCCAGGGTCGCACCGGGCTTGGCTACCGTTTCCCGAAACGGGTACAGGTTGACCACCACCATGTCTATGGGCGTGATGTCGTGCTCCTTCAACTGGGCCAGGTGGTCGGCGGTACGCATGGCTAAAATACCGCCGTGCACCTTGGGGTGCAGCGTCTTGACCCGCCCGTCTAAAATTTCGGGAAAGCCGGTCACATCGGAAACGTTAATAACCGGTATACCCGCCTCGCGCATGGTCCTGGCGGTACCGCCGGTGGAAACTATCTCCACGCCCGCCTCTACCAGCCCGCCGGCAAATTCCACCAGGCCGCTCTTGTCCGATACGCTTATCAATGCTCGCTTAACTGTAACCAACTTGTTCTTCAACCTCCCGCTTGCAAAAAATCAATCCTTTATGTACACTTTTCTGCCTTCCACCCGCAGCTTGCCCTCGCAGTATAGCCTGATGGCCTCGGGATATATGCGGTGCTCCTGTTCTAAAATGCGGGCAGCCAGGGTATCGACGGTATCATCATCATAAACCGGCACCACGGCCTGCAAAATAATGGGCCCGGTGTCCATGCCTTCATCCACGAAATGCACCGTGCACCCGCTGAATTTGACCCCGTAACGCCAGGCCT
>CAJYBN010000101.1 GCA_913064925.1 uncultured Peptococcaceae bacterium | reverse complement strand
CCATATTGATTGACGCCAAAGGAGTCAGCAGGCTGTACAAGAGCAGGCTGCACCTCAAGCACCTGGCGCCTATATTTATTGCCGCTTTGCTGCCGGTGGCCGCCGTAATGTTTATTGCTCCTTCCACCAGGGAATTGCTGCGCCTGCTTTTCATCCAGTTCCGGTTATTGATGGGAATATAGGTGGTAAAAAATGATTATTGACTATAAGTACCATATAGCCTCCCTGGTGGCGGTTTTCCTGGCATTGGGAATCGGCATTCTGATAGGCAGCACACTGCTGGGTAACGACGCCCTGGTGGAATACCAGAAACAGGTTACAGACAGGCTGGAAAGCCAGTTGCAATCGCTGCGGGAGGCCAACGAAGCCATTCAGGCCAGGGCCAACACCTTGGAACTCGACGCCAGCATACACAAGCAATTTGAAAAACGAGTTCTGCCGGCGCTTGTGGCCGGCCGGCTGGCGGGTAAAAAGTTTGCTGTGGTGGAATTGAACAACTACGGCTACCCGCCTGAGCTAATTGAAGTTCTCGAAAAAGCCGGCGGTGAGGTAACTTCCGTTACTGCCGTAAAAACCCCCCTCAACGACAGCAAACTTTTGGCTGAGCTGGTGGGCGAGCTGCAATGGCAGGGGACAGCTGATGAAAAGCTGGTAACAAAACTGGCTACCGAGATAGCCTGCGGCATTGTATCCGGCGAAAACCGGGAGCTGTTTCAGTACCTGCAGAAAAGGGAATTGGTCAGGACAAACGGGCAATTCGGCATACCGGTGGACGGTGTCATCATTGTAGGAGGAGATTACAAGGAAACTAAGAGGGATTTGCAGTTTGATCTTGCCCTCATCGATTATTTCAAGGAACTGAACATTACGGTGCTTGGGGTGGAGGAAACGGACGTGGCCTATTCAACCATGAAGGATTACCAGCGTAAGCAAATCAGCACCGTGGACAACATCGACACGGCTCCCGGTCAACTGGCCGTGGTTTTGGCCTTGAGCGGGCAGCCGGGTAATTACGGCATAAAGCCCAGCGCGAGGATGCTGTTGCCGGAAATAAAAATGCAGGAGACAGAAAAGGGGGTAAAGTAAATGCCCGGTCAACCGGTTGCGGCAATAATACCGGCCTATAACGAGGAGGAATTTATCTTTGACACGGTGGCGGCTCTAAAGAATATCCCTCAAATAACGGACATTGTGGTGGTGGATGACGCTTCCACGGACTCGACGGCGCAGCTAGCAGAGGCTGCGGGCGCCAGAGTGCTCAGGCTCAGCGGCAATTCGGGCAAGGGGGCTGCGCTGAACAGCGGTATTGCCGCCACTTCGGCACAGGTGTACCTGTTTGTGGACGGTGACCTGGGAACATCGGCTGGCGAGTCGCGCCTGCTGTTGGCACCCGTGCTGGAAAACCGGGCGGATATGACCATTGCCCAGTTTCCGCCGCCCCGCCGCAAGGGAGGTTTCGGGCTGGTAAAGGCGTTGGCGCGGCAGGGCGTAAAGCACTGCGCGGGTTTGAAGCTAAAATCCCCGCTGTCGGGCCAGCGAGCCATGACCCGTGAGGTCCTGGAAAAAGTTTACCCCCTGGCCGGGGGCTACGGTGTCGAAGTGGTGATGACCATCCGCGCCGCGCGCGCCGGTTTTCGCATCATGGAGGTGCCGGTACGCATGTACCACGTGGAAACCGGGCGCGATTTGCGGGGCTTTTGGCACCGGGGCAGGCAATTCTGGCACATTGCCTTGGCGCTGGCCAGGACGGCGGCGAGGTGAGCTGGTTGTACTGGGAGTTGCCGGCGGTTTTTACCTGGTCCTTTATCATCTCCCGGGCCATGCGGGACAGGGTGTTGTGCGAGATTGAGGCGGCCGGTTTTACGCGTCCCAATTTTCGGGGTAAAGATATACCGCTGGCAGCCGGGGTGGTTTTTTTCCTGGCCGCTCTGCCGGCGGCGCTGCCCCTGTTTTTTTTATGGCCCGGCGCGGTGCGCGACCGCGCCCTTTTATACCTGTTTGCCATGGCCGGTGCTACTTGCCTTGGCCTGGCGGACGATTTTTGGGGCAACAGGACGACAACGGGCTTGCTGGGCCACCTGAAGGCGCTGGTGAGGGGACGCCTCACCACCGGCGCCCTGAAAGCCCTGGGCGGCGGCGTGCTGGCCCTGATCGCCGGGGCCTATCTTTACCCCGGCGATGTGCTGAGGGTACTGGAAAGCGCGGCGATCATCGCCCTGTCGATAAACGCGCTTAATTTGTTTGATTTGCGCCCGGGGCGGGCGGGGAAGGTGTTTATTTTATTTTACCTGCTCTTGTTGCCCTTTTCCTTGGGCGGGCCAGAGGCCGTCATGGCCACAGCCGTGCTGGGCGGGTTGGCGGCGTTTATGCCCGTGGACCTCAAAGCGCGGGCCATGATGGGAGACGCCGGCGCCAACGCGCTGGGCGTGGTCATCGGTATTACCGCCGCCGCGTGTCTGGACGGTTTTTTCCGGTGGGGGTTCTTGATCTTGCTGGTGCTGTTGCATGTAGTAACGGAAAAATATTCTCTCACCAGTATAATTGCCGGCAATCCCCTACTGAACTACCTGGATATGCTGGGCAGGGAAAAGGGGTCTGAATAATGACGCCGGGCGCTTGCACGGCAAGGCGGCGGTGCTAGAAACTGTAAAGGTGGTGTTATATTGGTCAACAGAGAACGGCTGGTGGAACAATTCATGGCCATGGTACGGGTGGACAGTGAAAGCGGCCGGGAAGGGCGTATGGCCGCGTATCTCAAGGAAAAGCTCGCCGGCATGGGCATGGAAGTGTACGTCGACGGCGCCGCGCGGCACACCGGTACGGAAACCGGCAACGTTATCGCCAGGTTGCGGGGCAATTTGGCAGGCGTACCTCCCATACTGTTTTGTGCCCACATGGACACCGTGGCCCCGGGCAGGGGCGTGGAACCCGTGCTGGAAAACGGTGTTATTCGCTCGTCCGGTAATACGGTACTGGGCGCGGACGATAAGGCGGGCATTGTCGCCGTATTGGAAGCCGTGCAGGTGCTGCAGGAACGGCAAATGGCCCACGGCGATCTGGAAATGGTTTTTACCGTGGGCGAGGAAACCGGGCTGTTGGGAGCTAAGTTTTTGGATTACGAGGGGCTGCGAGCCCGGATGGGGTTTGTGCTGGACAGCGACCGGCCGACCGGTACCATTATCAACCGGGGTCCCTCTCAGGATAAAATTGTGGCCCAGGTAACGGGCAAGGCCGCTCATGCCGGCATTAACCCCGAAGAGGGTATAAACGCCATTCAGGTGGCTGCCCGGGCCGTGGCGGCAATGCGGCTGGGCCGTATCGATGAAGAAACAACGGCCAACATCGGGTTGATATCCGGCGGCGTGGCTATCAACGTAGTGCCGGAAAAGGTGAGCTTAAGCGGGGAAACGCGAAGTTTACAGGAAGAAAAGCGGGCGCGGCAGACCCGTGCCATGTGCGAGGCGCTGGAAAATGCGGCGCGCGAAGCGGGCGCCAAAGTACAAATAGATGTGGAAACCATCTACCCTTCCATGTACGTGCCGGAGGATGCGGAAGTTGTACGCCTGGCGCAAAAGGCGGCCCGCGCCGCGGGTTTGCAACCTGAAGTGCAGAGCACCGGCGGCGGCAGCGACACGCACTTGTTTAATGCCAACGGCATTCCCTCCGTCAACCTGGGTATAGCCATGCAAAAGGTGCATACCACCGAGGAGTATATCACCGTGGACGACCTGGTGGCGGACGCCGCGTACGTGCTGTCCATCATCAGGACGGCGGCGGAAAGCGCTTGATGAAGGCAAGGGGTTTTTACCGTTGATTAGGATCAGGGAAGGGCGCGTAACGGCCGTCCGGGCCAGGCGCGCGCACATAACGGAAATCGAGGTGGACATCCGGGGTGCTGCCGAAAAGGCCTATAATTACGATTTATTGACCGGCCCGGTGGAAGTGGGCGACCGGGTTATTTTAAACACCACGGCGGTGGCCAAAAACCTGGGAACCGGGGGCTGGCACTTCGTTATGGCCAATGCCAGCAGGCCGGCCAAGGAGGCCTCCGCCGAGGGGCATATCATGAAAATGCGCTACAGCCCCTGTCAGGTCAAGGTATTGGCGGCCGAGGAACCGGACAGCCCCTGGGCCCGTCATGTAAACGACGCCGCATCCCTCGAGGAAACTCCCGTGGTGATCGGCACGCTGCACAGTATGCTGGCTCCCGCTGCGGCCGGCATCAAGGCGGCGACCGGAGGCAGGGCCAGGGTGATTTACGTGATGACGGACGGTGCCGCGTTACCCCTGTGGTTGAGCAACCTGGTGCACAAATTGAAGGAAAAAGGCCTGGTGGACGGCACTGTAACCTGCGGTCATGCCTTCGGCGGCGACTGGGAAACGGTAAATATTTACACCGGCCTGCTTACTGCGCTGGTCGCGGCGCGGGCCGACGTCATCGTGGTGGCCATGGGCCCGGGCATCGTTGGTACGGCTTCCAAGTACGGGTTCACCGGCGTTGAACAAGGGGAAATAGTGAATGCCGTCAATATTCTGGGCGGAAGGCCGGTGGCCATCCCCCGCGTCAGCTTTGCCGATCCCAGGGAAAGGCACCGGGGCTTGAGCCACCATACGGTTACCGCCCTGGGTAAGATAGCCCTCACCCCTTGCACAGTTGTACTTCCCCGGCTGGATGCAGCCGAATGGGTACAGCTGCTGCAGCGGCAGGTGGCCTGTGCCTGGCCTGCCGGCAAGCACCGGGTGGTGACCGTGGACGGCACGCCGGCGCTAGAAGAACTGGAGCGCCGGGGGCTGCAGATTACCTCCATGGGCCGTACGCCGGCGGACGACCCGGCCTTTTTCTTGGCTGCCGGCGCCGCCGGCATATACGCTGCCGGTATGCTGGACCCGTCACGCGAACGGCTCTAGCGGCAGGCCCGGAAGGCAGCAATAAAATCCCGCAAACTGGCGGTGGAACAGGACCACTGCTTGGCTAACTGCTGGAAATCACTTATTTTGCCGAAAAAGAAAATACCTTTGTCCCACACCAACAGGCGCACGGCACTCACCCTTTCGCCGGTATTTACTATCAAATGATATGCCGAGCGTCAAACTTATATTCTCGGAGGAGTTTAAAGTTGTCACTACCGACCGTCAAGATGACCGCCAACGCCAGCGGAGCGGCGGAAGCCGGCAGCCGGGGCGACGTGGTGTTAATCGTAGACGTCATTGACATGTCCACCACGCTGGAATCCGCCCTGGAAGCGGGCGCCCTGGCGGTGTTCGGGGCTTCCCCCGACGACACCGCCCCGCCGGTGGCCGTCAGCCCCGCTCAGATAGGCCAGCGGGCGGGGGAACTGGCCGTGGCCAAGAACGCCGGTGTGGTGCTGGTGGCCGAACCCCGGGCGGGCACCGACGAGCAAAGGCTGCAGCGGGTTAAGGCCGTTACCGGCGGCCTGGCCAGGGCGGGGGCCCGGGTTTGTGCCGTACTGCCCAATATAGGCGCTGAAACGCCAAAATTGTACGACCTGCGCGGCAAAGTGGTGATAGCGGTTACCGCCGCGGGAGGCGTGGCTTTTGATGCTGCCTGCGCGGCCGGCGCACCTGCCGTGGTGACCGGAACCGTGGCCAGAACCTTGCACAGCAAGGGGACAGCCCCGGCGCTGGCGGCAGCCAAGAGGGCAGTAGCCGCCGCGCGGGCGAGCAACGCGGGTATCACGGTGGTTGCCGCCAGCGGCAACGCCCTGGAAGACGTTCTGGCGGCGGAATACATAACCAGGCTGGTTATGGAAGAATATTTCCGGAAAGGGGCATAACGGGTTCGACACTGCTCATATAAATAACCATGGACAGGTTGTGACAAAGGGAGCGGTGACATGAAAAATGCGCCTCGGTTATGGACCGCCTCCCTCCGTCAAGGTTGGCCGCTGTATTTTGTCGTGGTGGCCGTTTTCGGCCTGGGGATATTGCTTGGATCGCTGGGGGCTCATACCCTGCACATGGAGCAGGTGGCGGAAATGAACCGGCACCTGCAGTCGTTCTTGTCCCGGGTTGCGGAAATGGATGTTGAACGGACCCAGATGGCCAGGGGGGCGCTTTACGATAATTTGCTGGTGGGCATCGGCATGTATGTCCTCGGGTTAACCATCATTTGCCTGCCGTTGATGCTGGCGTTTATTTTTATCCGCGGGTTCGTGCTCGGATTTACCGTGGGGTTTCTTACCGCGGAACACCAGCTGCGGGGCTTATTGATTATTGTTGCGTCCATGCTGCCCCACAACATTTTTTTTATTCCCGCGCTGATCATTGGCGGTACTGCTTCCCTTTCTTTTTCCATATTATTAATCAAAAGGTTTTTTAACTCGCAAACCCGTGTTTGGCCGGGATTTGTCAACTACACGCTGGTCATGGCCGGTATGGTGGCGGCATTTGCGCTGGCGGCTTTGGCCGAGGCCTACGTTACGCCTGAAATAACCCGCCTGGTGGCTTCGCTTTTGGCGGTCTGGTAAAATGCGGCACATTACCGGGTATACGGAGAGGGGTAGCAGCATGTTTTTTTTTATTATGTCCCGGGTGAGAGAAAAGGTGTTACTTGCTTTGCGCCTGGTTTTAATCATTTGTATACTGGTTGCGCTTATCGGCCAATTGGTGGAGGTGCTTAAGACCGCCCGGTTGGTCGGCGGCTGATCCGTGCCGCGGGAACTTTTTTATGGTAGCAGGAATAATTTAGCTGCGCGGGTAAATAAATAGTATCCATGGCGCGGAGGTATACAGCAAATGGACAAGCAGATAACTGCTTTTTTAGATTACCTGAGCGTAGAAAGGGGCCTGGCGCAAAACACCATCAGTTCTTATGCCCTTGATTTGAAACAGTTTAAGGCTTTTTGCCGCCAGCTGGGGGTTACGGACGGGGGTCGCATCGACCGGTCGCTGGTTATACGTTACCTGGTTGATTTAAAAAACAAGGGACGTGCCCCTGCTACCATATCCCGGCAGATGGCGACCATTAAGGTTTTTTGCCGGTTCCTGGTGGACGAAGGGGTGCTCTCCAAGGACCCCACGGCCAACCTGGAATCGCCCGGCGTAAAAACAAAACTGCCGGATGTGCTGGGCCAGGAGGAAACAATAAAGCTGCTGGAACAGCCCCGTACCGGCAATACGGCGGGGTTAAGGGACAGGGCCATGCTGGAACTCATGTACGCCACCGGCATGCGCGTGTCCGAATTGCTTGCGCTAAATGTGGATAACGTGGACTGGCAGCAGGGATATGTCCGCTGCAGGGGTAAGGGTGCCAAGGAGCGCATTATCCCCATAGGCTCGGTGGCGAAGCACTACCTGGCCGAATACCTCGCCCGGGCCAGGGCTAAAATAATGGCGGGTAAGGGGGAAAAGGCCCTGTTTTTAAACATGCGTGGCCGGAGGTTAACCAGGCAGGGGTTTTGGAAGATTATCAAGAAATATGCCCGGGAAGCGGGCATTAAGAAGGAAATTACGCCGCACACGCTGCGACACTCCTTTGCCACCCACTTGCTGGAAAACGGTGCCGACTTGCGCTCGGTACAGGAAATGCTGGGGCACGCCGACATTACCACCACGCAAATATATACCCACCTGACAAGCGCCAAGCTGAGAGAAACTTACGACAAATGCCACCCCCGGGCCGTTAAGTAGCGGGGTGGCACATCATACCGCGACGGGGGGCGTCTGCTTGTTGAAAGGTAACAAAAAGGCTGTAATCATTGTGCTGGACAGCGTCGGTATAGGCGCGTTACCGGACGCAAAACGTTACGGCGACGAGGGCAGCAACACGCTGGGCAACTGCGCGGCGGCGGTGGGCGGGCTAAAACTGCCCCACCTCGAGCAAATGGGCCTGGGCCGGCTGGCCGACATTCAGGGAGTGCTGCCGGTGGACAAGCCCACGGCCAGTTTCGGTAAAATGGCCGAGCGATCGCCGGGTAAGGATACTACCACGGGGCACTGGGAAATCGCCGGCGTGATCCTGGACCGCCCCTTTCCTGTTTACCCGCATGGATTCCCGTCGGAAGTAATAGAGCCTTTCAAAGAACGCATCGGCAGGGACATACTGGGTAACAAAGCCGCTTCCGGTACGGCCATTATAGAAGAATTGGGCGCACTGCACATGCGGACCGGCCGTCCCATAGTCTACACTTCGGCTGACAGCGTGTTTCAAATTGCCGCGCACGAAGAGGTCATACCGCTGGAAGAGCTGTACCGCATGTGCCGGGTGGCCAGGGAACTGCTCACCGGTGAACACGCGGTGGGCAGAGTAATTGCCAGGCCGTTCAGGGGCCGGCCGGGTTCATTTAAACGCACCGCCAACCGCCATGATTTCTCCCTGGCTCCCCCGGCGCCTACGATCCTGGACGTGTTAAGTAAAAATGGACTGGAAGTGGCGGGGATAGGGAAAATACACGACATATTTGCCGGCCGCGGGATAACCCGGTCCCTGCCCACAGCCAGCAACGCGGAAGGCGTGGACAAAACCCTGGAGCTGTTGCGGGAAGAATTTAGCGGCTTAATTTTTACCAACCTGGTGGATTTTGACCAGCTGTACGGCCACCGTAACGACCCCGCGGGATACAGCCGCGCCCTGGAAGAGTTTGACGGGCGTTTGCCCGAATTAACAGGCATCCTCGGCACGGGGGACATGTTGATCATAACTGCCGACCACGGCTGTGATCCCACCACCGCCAGCACCGACCACTCCAGGGAATATGTTCCGTTGCTGGTGTTCGGGCACCGGCTCGCCGGGGGCGTTGACCTGGGCACGCGGTCCAGTTTCAGCGACGTGGCCGCCACTGTGGCCAGGTTTTTCGGCCTAAACTTCCCCGTTGGCGAGGATTTTTACCGCCAGATTGCGCCGCAGGGGGTCGACGGCGATGCAAGTGTATGACCTGATTTTGAAAAAAAGAAACGGCGGAGAACTGAACGCCGAAGAAATTAATTTCGTGGTTTCGGGTTACACGGAAGGGCGGCTGCCGGATTACCAGGTGGCGGCGCTGCTCATGGCCATTTATTTCCGGGGCATGAGCGCCCGGGAAACCGCCGATTTGACCATGGCCATGGTCAATTCCGGGGATAGGTTGGACCTGGGGCAAATTCCGGGCGTCAAGGTGGACAAGCACAGCACCGGGGGTGTAGGAGACAAAACCACACTGGTGCTGGCCCCGCTGGTGGCCGCTGCGGGGGTTCCCGTGGCTAAAATGAGCGGCCGCGGGCTGGGGCATACCGGGGGTACAATAGACAAGCTGGAATCCATTCCCGGTTTTAACGTGCACATGGAGCCGGAAACATTTATCAAGCAGGTTAGGGAAATTAACATCGCGCTGGTGGCCCAGACCGGCAGGCTGGCGCCGGCGGACAAGAAACTGTACGCCCTGCGGGATGTTACGGCCACGGTAGATAGCATTCCGTTGATAGCATCTAGCGTAATCTCCAAGAAAATAGCCTCCGGCGCCGATGCCGTGCTGCTGGACGTCAAGTGCGGCAGCGGGGCGTTCATGAAAACTGTGGAGGAAGCAAAAGCCCTGGCCCGTACTATGGTGGACATCGGCAAGATGGTCAACCGCCGCATGGCAGCGGTGGTCACCGACATGAACAGGCCGCTGGGCCGCGCGGTGGGCAACGCCCTGGAGGTGCAGGAAGCCTTGGACGCGCTCCGGGGCGAGGGCCCGGCGGACCTGCGTGAACTGTGCCTGGAACTGGGTGCCCGGATGCTGGTTTTGGGCGGCAAGTATCGGGATACCGCGCCCGCGCGGCGTCAGTTGGAGGAACTGCTGGACGGCGGCGCGGCGCTGGACAAGTTTGGAGAACTGGTACGGGCGCAGGGCGGCGATGCGTCCGTCATTGAGCAGCCCGGCCGGCTGCCGCAGGCGGGCCTGCA